>NZ_JACJOV010000155.1:0-15616 GCF_014695745.1 Leptolyngbya sp. FACHB-671
CCAATTCTGTATATCGCATATCTGCTTCTGACGATAGCTTCTAGATAGAAACTATCTCGCTTCGCTGCGATCCTCAACTGTCACATCCCTTTGCTATTCATGCAGGAGGTCTATTACACAAGTGGAAATTGCTGTAAGCCAAACGCTGCCAACCTAAAACGTTAAAATCTGCGACTTCACAAAGAAGTCGCAGATCTGCTTACACAAACCCAATTTTAGTTAACCGTTACTAGTTAACCGTTACTGCATTGCCTGTTGCCAAAGCATCACCGATGTCTTGCTGCAATGGCTTTGGCTGAACGTACACCACTAAATTAGGCACAATGGTGCCAATGTTTTTCGTGATCTGGATAGGTCTTGCACTGTCGACGGTATAGGACTGCCCAATTTCCTCAAGCGCACTGAGCAGGCGTTCATTCATGCTGCTATCTGCTGTATTTGAATTAACAAAGCTCAGCAAATTTGGTTCTACTAACAAAACTCGATCAGCTTGGATTGATTTGATGAAGTAATCAGTTCTCGATTCGCCTAGAAGATGACCAGAGCCAAGGTTGAAGCCAGCAGTCACTAGAATCACCAGGCTCAGAGCGATCGCTGCAAGAGGAGCGAGTAGTTTCTTATTCATGGAAGTATTAATGCCAAAGCCAACGTGAGTGTATCTAGATATTAACGCAGTATGAACTTTTGTAAAGCCTGCTGATCCCAATTTGGCTGTCTCAAGCCTTATCCTTCGTGTGGCTGAGAACTGTTGAAGGCGATCGCGTGTCAGTCATCCTCGGCTAAGCAACATCGTTCTGCATCAAGCATTACGGAACGGTGCGCTGCGGTCGCAATTTATTGAGAGTCTGGTTGAGAGTCAGAATGTTTTTCTAAATAAGCGGTCAGCATTTTTCCTAGCAGAGATACTTGCTCATTAAAGCAGGCAGCTTGATCTCCATACAGTCGATTGAGTAACAGCCCCATAAACAAGTTTTTCATGAAATGTTGAAAGGCTGGACTAGTGATCCCGTCAAAGTTGGCCACGGTTTGCTTAAAGCGTTCGTCGGCTTGCTTATTGGCTCTATTGTTTTGATAGGCTTCACAGCCATAGTGACGACAAAAATCAACAGAGATGTAAGTCTCTTTGATTAAACTCTCCTCATTTTTTTGCAGAAATCTTCCCAGCGCATCTACCTGTTCGGTTAGTGTTTTTGCGCCTTCTAACTCACGGGTCAGCATGAGAATGTAGTAATCCGCTTTTTCCTGCATGAGCTGCTCAAACAGGGCTTCCTTGCTAGGAAAGTAGTGATACAAAGTTCCAGTAGAAACGCCTAACCCCTGCGCGATTTCGCGCATTGTGACCGCCGCAAACCCTTTTTGGGCAAACAGGTCAAAGGCTCTGTTTAGCAGGTCTTTGCGGTACTCATTATGATCAACAATTTTGGGCATTCGTGACGTTGATATGAAACGTTGAGTTTATCTAGCTTCAGCATACGATGCTCATCTAGATAGTTCATGAGAACTTCGGCTGAAATGCTTTAGGTTTCAGGCGTAATGGAGGCGCTCAAACCAGTTGGGTTGCACGCTCTACATCAATCCCATTCGCACTGCTGCAACTGCTGCCTGAATGCGGTTTTCAACGGAAAGCTTATTTAGGATTCCTCGAATGTGAGTTTTGATGGTGTTAGGACTGAGGTAAAGGAGCGTCGCAATTTCGGTGTTGCTACGACCTTCAATCAGCAGTTTTAGAATCTCTAATTCTCGTTTCGATAACCGATTAATTGGTTTGAACTGCCGCAGGGATCTATGTTTTTCTACATAACCCTGCTGTTGACTGTCACTGATTGGGTACTCAATTGCATCACGGTCAGCTTTTTCAGATGTGGAAGGGGTCGGCTGAGGAAGACTTTTTGCTTGCTGCATATCACCACTCCCTGAGGATTTATCTTATATCGAACGTGCGTTATATTTAAGATGACGCTTTTGAGCCGTGAAGTCAAGTAAATGAAAAGATTTCTGAGACTTGTAGAGACGCGATTCACTGCATCCTTGCCAAAACATTTCTGGCTGGACAAATTCTAATTTCTATTGTCGTGCGTCCTTAAGTCTGCCTTAATGAGCTAGCAGTTGAGCAAAAAGCCCTTCCCAATCCACTGTGGCTGGTCTTTCACCCTGGTTGATCAGTTCAAACACTTTGTTTTCCGCTGCCAAACTATTCACACTTGCAACACAAGCAGCAGCCACATCAATGCGGCTGGTTTGTCCAGTCAAGGTGTCACCCGTAGCCACTACAACGCCCTGCTTCCCGTTAGTTGTTGCTTTGAGCAAAGTATTGAGATCGTAAGAGGTAAATGGCCCATCAATCAGCCGTCCCGGTCGAACAATGGTGTATGGCAAGCCTGATTGAATCAGTGCGGTTTCACCTTTCTGTTTTGCATCCAACACGCCGAAGGCATTTAAGAAGCTGTAGGGTGGTTTATCTTTGTGTTCAACGCCACACGATGAGACAAACACAAATCGCTTTAAGTCCTTAGGAGCGGCTCCAATCAGGTTAATCACGCCTTGAGCATCAACCTGTTCAGGACTGTTTTTAGCCTGGGTGCGGCGATAGTCGGAGTCCAAGAACACTTTGCCCCAGTTCAAGACTTGCTGAAAGCCATTGGTTTGTGAGCTGAAGTCAAAATCCCATTTTGCTGAAGGGAAGGCGGTCGTACCCGTGCAGCAGATGATGTGGGTAATACCCTGGGTTGCAGCGGGAAGGGTCTCAGGTTGGCGGGTGTCGGCGATCGCCACTTCCACTTTGCCGTCAAACATCTGCTGTACTTTTTCAGAACTACGGGTCATGGCCCGCACTGCGTATCCTTTTTCAAGCAGCTTTGCGACGGTGAGTTGCCCAACGCCCCCCGTTGCTCCTGCAACCAATACTCGCTCAGACACGGGCCTTTCTCCTATTTGTGACACCTTTATTCAAGGCTAAACGAATCATTCCTTGCTCTAATCTCTCGATTGACAGAATGCTACTACCGCAAAAAAACTGGAGTGCGAAGGGTATGACCTCCGTACTCCAGTTAATGCTTGCGAATGGAGTTAGGGAATTATTAGAGACGATTTTGCTTAAACGAAGCTAACCATTCGCGGAGCTGCTCAGCAGCAACGTCTCGACCGCCTAAGCCAAAGGCTAAAGCAATCGCTACTGCGATCGCGCCCAAGAGCAAGCCAAACGCTAGATTGACGATATCGTTAGCAACGCCGATTAGCTGCAATGCGATCGCAGCCGAGAAGGCGATACCTGCAATCCGAGCGACTTGACCCAAGATTTTAGCTTGACGACCACCAGAGCTCGTAATCAAGTTAAAGGCGAGGTTCGCTAAGTATAAGCCAATCGCAAATACCACCAGTCCAGCTAAGATGCGCCCTGCAATCAAGACTATTCCACCTACCAAGGCGGTCAGTGCCGGAATGTTCAGTACATCGATTGCCGCAAGTGCAGCAATCAACATTACCCCAACTAGAACAATGATCCCAGCGACCTCTGAAGGCGTTTTCGTGGGTACCGTAGCAGGAGGAACTCGCCCTTGTAACGCTTCGGGCTGAGCCGGAGGGGGAACTGTAGCAGAGGTAGGGGCTGAAGGGGTAGACTGTAGCCCCAGCCAATAGAAGACGTTGTTAAAGCCAACTCCGGTCAGGACACCCGTTACGAGATCAGAGAGAAACTGTCCGATCACATAAGCAAGAGCCAGAATCAGTCCAGCAGTAAAGATCTGCGGTAGTACCGTGAGAATTTGCTCTAGCATTGCGATCGCTGGACCAGAGATCGCCTCAATTTGCAGAGCGTTGAGGGCCGCGATCGCCGTCGGAATCAGAATTAAAACATAGACAACGGTGCCAAGAATCCAGGAGAGCGATTGGCTTCCAGATGTCCGGTTCAATCCTAGTCGAGTCCCAATTCGGTCTGTTCCAGTTGCTGCCAGAAAGTTAGTCACAATCCGCCGTACCACTTGAGCAACGAGCCAACCTGCCGCTGCAATCAAAATCGCGGCAAACACATTCGGCAAAACGCCCAAAATTTCATTCAGCAACTCCTGCACAGGAGCCAGCGTTCCTTGCAACCCCAGCGTATTTAAAATTAGCGGCAGGAATAGCAGGAAAATGAACCAGTACAGGGTGTTCCCAATTGTGTCACTGAGAGAAAACTGATTTCTTGAGGACGGTGGCGGAGGCGTAGCCGTGCCAGTTCTCGGATCTACTGCACCAGTTGTGGAATAACCACCTGGGACAGTGGGATCTCTCACTGCATCCGTTGGGGGAGTGGTGGATGGGCTTTCTACCTGTTGCCCCAACCGCTCATCTATGTTGAAAGCTTTCAGAGTTCGGGTGACAATCAGCTTTACCAACGTTGCTAGCAGCCAGGCAACCCCCAGCAAAATCGCGGCTCCCGCAATGGCGGGCAGGTAGCCAATAATTTGATTTAAGAAGTTGTTGAGAGGTTCAGATACAGCCGTGAGCTGAAGTGCCTGAAGAAACGCAACAATCGTGAAGATAAAAATTAGCCAGAAAACAGCACTAGAGATCCACTTCTCGATGGCTGGAGCTTCTGCCCCTGGCTGTCCGCCCACAACTGATCGAGCTAAACGATTGTCAAGGTCTGTTTGCTTTAAGATTCCTCTGACGATCGCCGCTGCAATCAGTGCAATTAGCCAACCCACTACCAGGATCACAATTGCCCTTAGTAGGTCCGGCAATGAAGAACTCAAATCAGAACCAACCGTCCGCAGCACATCCCCTCCTCTTGCTGGTCTGGTCGTGGGTGCAGATTCTACTTGAGCTAAGAAAGTATAAATGCTGTGCATTTTAGGCATTGAGGTGGAGGCTATCAACGCCTGCGCCATGCCCTGCCATGTTTCGTTCATTATTTCCTCAACTAGCGACAGCAAACGTGAAGATAGCAGCTACCATAGGTGGCTATCATTAGGTTGACCAGCGATTCCCTTGCTTAATCTCTCTGGTCAACCGTAAATTACCAAAACTGCGTAAAAGCTACATCAGCAAGGGTAAATTTTGTCTTCGAGCCTTTCATCTACCTTAGTGCTGAATAATACGCTAAAACCTGCGTTTTTAAGGAATAAGTTCTGAAAAAGGGCAACTATCGCGGTGCAGCAGCCAAGATCAATTTAAGGTTACTGTAGAGTAGCAGTTTAGGTTGTGACTCCGAAGCATCGGATGCCATTTCGTCAAGTTTTTGAGCAATCGATTCAGATCAAGGCCAGTGCAACGACGGTTGAACGATGTATCACCGATCGCACTTTGATGCACCGCTGGTTAAATCCGGCTTTACGCTGCGATCCCGTTGGCGTATGGAGTACCGAAGTCGGCAGCAAAAGCCGCTTTGTGATTAAGGTTCCATTGATTCAGCCGACTTTAGAAAGTGTGGTGTTAGAGCGGGAACCGGGGCTGATTGTGTGGGGCTTTGATGGGTTCTTTAAAGGGCGCGATCGCTGGGAATGTCAGCCTGATCAAGACGGCACTTATCTGATTAATCGATTTGAATTTGAGATTCCTAATACGATCGTCCGCTATGGCTTTGATCGATTTGCCGCAGATTGGACTAAGCAAGACATGCAGGCTCAGCTACGACGGTTAAAGCGCTTGGCAGAGCAGGTTTATCAAGGGCTGCAAAAAGTTTAGAGCGAATGTAGGTTGGGTGTAGCACAGCGAAACCCAACACTCACCTAGACCCTAGGATGTACTGTTACTTCCCTCGAAGATGGCTTTGTGTCGTTTATCATAATATGTAGTTAATTACGTAAGCAATTACATATCTATGGATTTCTACTCTCAAGTCGGCAAGGTAGCATTAGGTAGCCGTCTACGGCGATTGAGCGAAACTTTTACAGAGGATGCTGCAAAAATCTATTCGCTCTACAAAACAAACCTAGACCCAAAGTGGTTTCCAGTTTTTTATGTGCTTTCCCATCAAGAAAGTGCATCTATCACTGAAATTGCTCAAAAGATCGGTCACTCACACCCGTCTGTAAGCCAAATTGTCAAAGAGATGAGCAAGAAAAAACTCGTCAAGATTGACAAAAGCGCTGAGGACGCAAGGGTAAGTGTTGTAAAACTTTCTGATATTGGAAAACAACTGATTCCTAACCTTGATAAACAGCAGCTTGATGTCACTCAAGTGGTTGAAGATCTCTTGGCAGAGATGCAGCATGACCTATGGAAAGCGATCGAGGAAGTTGAGTTTTTACTTGCGAATCAAAGCTTTTTTGAGCGGGTCAAAGAAATCCGTAAGGTGCGTGAACGTCAGCAGGTTGAAATCATTGATTACAAATCAGAGTTTCACGATGAATTTAAGCGCTTGAATTATGAGTGGATCGAAAAATATTTCAAGCTAGAAGAAGCTGACCGTCAATCCCTCAATCATCCTAACGAGAAGATTTTGGCAACTGGCGGACACATTTATATGGCTCGCTCTAATAGTGAGATAGTAGGAACATGCGCCCTGATCAAAGTGGATGATGATACCTATGAGTTAGCAAAGATGGCAGTCACCGAAACGGCTAAAGGTAAAGGAATCGGTTGGCTGTTAGGGCAAGCGGCGATCAACAAAGCACACGAATTAGGCGCAAAAACGGTGTTTCTAGAAAGTAATACTGCTTTAGCTCCTGCGATCAATCTTTACCAAAAGCTAGGGTTTCAAAAAGTGGTCAGACCGTCTTCACACTATGAGCGCTGCAATATTCAAATGGAGCTTAAACTCAACTAGCAAAATAGGTTTACAGCAACTAATGCAAAATTTGAGATAGAAACTTCTTCACTCGCTCATCTTTGGGATGATTGAAAAACTCATCAGGAGTTGTGTCTGTGAGCAAGTGTCCTTCTGCCAGGAAGATGACGCGATCGGCGACCTCACGAGCAAATCCGACTTCATGGGTGACACACACCATCGTCATGCCCGACTCTGCCAGTTTTCGCATTACGTCCAGCACCTCTCTCACCATTTCTGGGTCAAGCGCTGAGGTCGGTTCGTCAAACAACATTACTTTAGGACGCATAGCCAGGGCACGGGCGATCGCCACTCGCTGCTGCTGCCCACCTGAAAGCTGTCCTGGATACTTATTTGCCTGGTGAGAAATGCCGACGCGATCGAGCAAACTCATTCCCAGTTCTTCTGCGTCACTTGGGGACATTCCTCGCAGGTGAATTGGACCCAGCGTGATATTCTTCAACACACTCAGATGAGGAAACAGGTTGAACTGTTGAAATACCATGCCGACTTCTCGGCGCACCAGTTCAATTCCTTTGTTGTCGTGAGCGATCGCAATTCCATCAATTTCAATGCTGCCGCCCTGATAGGGTTCCAGTCCATTAAACGTGCGAATAAAGGTAGATTTGCCAGACCCCGATGGACCCATTAGCACAACCACTTCACCCTTATTCACCGTCAGGCTCACTCCCTTAAGCACGTGAAACCCGTTGCCGTACCATTTCTCTACATCTTTGGCGACGATGATAGGTTCAGTGCCCAAGGTTGCCGTACTTGCTGCATTGATTTGAGGCTCAAAAGATGTCATGCCTGATGTGCTCCTGTTTTAAGGATGAGTGCGATCGCCATCGGTCATTTAGCTCGCGAGACTGGTCGGTAACGGTTCACCAAACCATTGAACCGAGATTTCGTTTAAGCGCCCAGACTGCTTTAAGTCAGCGATGATAGTGTTGATTTCTGTTAAAAACTCTGTGTCACCCTTACGCACGCCCACGTAGCAAGGAGAGTCTTTCATGATGAATTTGCTCTCAATCTGCTGATCGGGGTTATCACGAATCAATTTGGCAGCTACTACGTTGCCGGTTGCAATCAGTTCAACCTGTCCAGAGACCAGGGCAGAAGCCGTTAAGCTGTTGCTGGCAAAGCGCTTGACCTCGACTGTTCCAGCGGGTAGCTTGGAGATTTCTAGATCTTCCAGAGAACCTTGTGAAACGCCTATCGTCTGCCCATTCAGTTCTTCAAGCGAAGAAACTTGAATATCTGGGCCACCGTAGACTCCAGAAAAGAAGGGAGCATACGGTTCAGAGAAGTCGATAATCACTTCACGGTCAGCGTTTTTTCCTAAGCTGGAAATGACCATGTCGGCGCGATCGGTCTGCAAAAACGGAATGCGGTAGTTCCCTACGACCGGAACTAGCTGTAGCTCAACCCCCAGCCCTTTAGCCATTTCATTCGCCACATCAATGTCATAGCCCTGTAGCTGCATCGTGGCGTTAACCGCACCAAAGGGAGGGAAGTCATCGGGAACCGCAACTCTGACGGTGCCCCTTTCCATAATTCTGCTCAAGGTTGAACCGTCTGCATGGGGCAAGACAATTTCTTCAGCTTCAATGGTGGCTAGCGATCGCACCGAAGCGGTGTCTTCTCCAGCAGAGCAGGACGCAATACTTATCGTGATTAACAAACTGGTGAAAAACAAAGCCAACACTCGTCGCAGCTTTGTGTAAAACAGTGCCTTTAACAAATCCCAAACCATTTTTAGCGCTCCCTGCTCAGGTTTTGTAGCTCAGTTTTCGCTCTAAGTGCTGGCTCCAAGTCGAAAGGGGATAGCACAACAGAAAATAGATCACCCCTGCCAGCGAGAAAATCAGCAGGGATTGCAAAGTCACATTGTTAATCTGAGTTGCGGCGCGAGACAGTTCGGTAAATCCGATAATGGAAGCCAGCGAAGTTCCCTTAATCACCTGCACCAGAAAGCCAACTGTGGGAGCAACCGACAGCCTTACTGCCTGGGGCAAAATGATCAGCTGAAGCTGTTTGAAATAGCCAAACCCGATTGCAGAACCCGCTTCCCATTGCCCTTGAGGAAGGGCTTCAATCGAACCTCGCCAGATGTCTGCTAAAAATGCACTGGTAAATCCAGTAAGTGCTAGGGTTGCTGCTTGCAGCGGTGATAGGTTGATGCCAAAAGCGACCGATAGCCCAAAAAATGCCAGGAATAGTTGCAGCAGCAGAGGTGTACCTTGAAAAAATTCAATGTATACCCAACTGATTCCCCTGAGCCACTTATTTGAAGAAATCCGCATTAAGGTAATCGCAGCCCCAACAATACCTCCACCGATGAAGGCAATCAGGGACAAAATAACTGTCCACTTTGCAGCAATTAGAAGATTAATAAAAATTCGAGAGACAGTAAATTCGTCCATCTTTTTTAGCTTTTGTGCTCAAATATCTTACTTAGCGTCTGTACTTAGCAAACTCAAAGAATCGTCTTTCAATTAGAAAAGACAAGAGCTTGATTAACCAAACAATTGCTAGATAGATCAGGGCGATCGTGAAATAGATTTCAAAGCTGCGAAAGGTACGAGCGTTTAGATAATCTCCAGCGAAGGTCAAATCCTCTGCTGCAATTTGTGAGACAACGCTCGTAAACAAGACTGCCAAAATTACCTGCCCAATTAAGGCGGGATAAACATTAGCTAACGCAGGCGGCAAAACAATGTAGCGAAACACCGCTAACTTCTTAAACCCGATCGCCAATCCTGCTTCGATTTGTCCCTTGGCAATGCTTTGTACTCCTGCCCGCACAATTTCGGTTGAATAAGCTCCAAAGTTAACCGCTAGTGAGAAAATCGCAGCTTGCTCTGCGGATAACTTAAGCCCCAAATTGGGCAGTCCGAAGAAGATGAAAAAAAGCTGAATCAGGTAAGGTGTATTTCGAATAATCTCAACGTAGGCAAGCGCAATTCCATCTAAAATGCGATTTTCAGAAGTTCTAAAGGCTGCACCAATGATGCCAATGATTAAGCCAAAGGTAATGGCTAATAACGATATCTTGAAAGTCAACCAGGCTCCAGCCAGTAAAACTCCAGCGTTATCCCAAATGACTCCAAAGTCGAATGCGTAATTCATTTCAAAGCACCGCAGATCTTAAGGATCTAAAGTTTGCTGACTGACTCTGAATCAAACTTTTTAATCAAACAGTTCAGCAGCTATTTGCAGCTTATAGAAACATAGTGACCAATCTGCTTTTGTACCTTGAAATACAGAGTGAAATTTATACAATAATCTTTACGACTTTGAATAAATTTAGGATTACCACTCAGCAGATTTAGGAATCGTCGCTAATCCGCTTTAGTAATTGGCGTAGCATTGAGGCATCTTCTGCATCGGGTGTGTTGTCCAGGTAATATTCCAGATCTTGACTGGCTTCTATCCAGCGACCTGTGTGGTAGTAAACCACGCCACGATCGCGCCTCTCTCCGATCGCATCGGGAAACAGCAACAAAATTCTCTCAATCGCTGCCAAGGCTTTGGGTATTTCTCCACGATTCAGGTAGAGCATTTTGAGATTGGTCAGCATTCGCGCCAAAAAATTTTTAGGGGCGATCGCCTCGACAAATTCTGGCTGCAATTCTACGGGTTTGCCGTAAAGTTGGCTTAGTCGCTCTTCACAGTCCGCCGGAAACAAAATTTCCCCTTGATAAAACGGATCGACAAACACCTCCATCTCATCCAAGGCAGGACGAATCAAGAAATGTCCGGGCATTCCCACTCCCACCATTGGAAAGTCAAGCCGTTGGGCAATTTCGAGATAAACCAGAGAGAGCGTAATCGGAATTCCGGTGCGGCGATCGATTACCTGGTTCAAATAACTGTTGCGGGGATCGTAGTAATCTTCAACATTCCCTACAAATTTTAAATCTTCGTAAAGGTATTGGTTGATCGTTTTAATAATTCGCAGCGGGTACTGCTCTTTAGGTAAAAGCTCCTCGACTTCTGCCGCCATTGTATCTAGCGCGTTGGTGTATTCTTCTGCGTCCAGGTCTGGATATTCTTCCTGAGCAATGTAGAGTGCAGCTCTGGAGAGGGCGATCGCCTCGTCAGGTTGGCGAATCTCCTGGTAAAAAAGCTGGCGTGCGCGGGGGAAGTCCATGATAGAGATTAAGGATTAAGGTTTGGATAGGGGCTAGGGAAAGCATTTTGTTCATACCTATTCCCATGCTATCTACTTCATCCTTTATCCTTCATCCTCCCTAGCCCCTGTCCCTCTTCATAGTCGCCTCCGGAGCCGTATTTCCAGGCATCTAGCCAGCGATGAAAGTAGTATTGCTGGGTTGAAGTCAGCGTTCTTGTCCAGGGTTCTACCATTTGTCCGAGAGGGGAAAGAAGGCTGTAAATGCCGAGGTTTGAGTAGTGGATTGTCCAATCTAACAGAGCAGGCAAGCCCACATGAGGAATGACGCGTAGGACTACGCCAGGGTGAAATAGTGCAGTTCTCAGCATTGCTTGGGAGAGCGCAGGAAATTGCACAACGTCTTGTAGAAAAGGCTTGAGAACGCGATCGCCAAGCTGATCCATTTGCTCAAATACAGCCGAGAGCAGGGCATTGATTTGGTCGGGATCAAGTTTTTGGTTGACTCCAGCGCTCATCGCCCGTTGAAATAGCCAGGTGACGGACAGGTTCGGTTGGTAGGGCTGGAGTAAGGCTAAGGCAGAGCGATCAAGCAAATCAGCCTGGAGTGCCTGATTGATGCCTTCGTTCAAACGTCTCAGATGGCGAATCATTGCGCCAAAGCCACCAAAGCTGAGGGGGGATTGGCTGCCGCTGCTGTCACCGATGGGCAGGATGCGATCGCCCACTGGCTGTAAAGGACTTTGCCTATAGCAGGGGAAGAATCCAAACAATGCCCGCTGAAAGGTTAACTGTTCCAACTCAACGTTTTGATATTCCGGCAAAAGGCGCAGGTAATCTTCAAACAAGTCTTCTAAACTGGGGCGATCGGTATGGGCATCCAGGTAAGTAAACAGATAGGTCGTTCTGCCATCACGGGCAGGAAAGGCTTCCCAAAAATACTGGCACTGGTTTTGCAGCGGTGTGAAAGAAGCAAACAGGTCGCCCGTAGGGTTTTCTGGAAATCCCTGAGCGCAACTGCCAACGACCAGACAAACGGCATCTGGTTTTTGTCCCTTTCGCACCTGTTGGGAAATGGGTGAGAAGTGCCCCATCGCGTCTAACAGCAAACGGCTGGTAAACCCTTCTCCTGCTGACACATTCACCCCATTCGGATGAATGGTAGCTGAGCTAAACGCGGTGTGTTCAAAAAGCTGTCCACCAGCCGCTAAAAATTTTGCTTTTAAGGTATCCAGCAGGTAAACGGGATCAACGCCGATGTTGAGAACATCTTTAACCTGAAGCTCAACCCCATCCAGGAATCGGATGCAGGCAGGATTGTATTGGGTGGCGATCGCTCTTTCCAATTCCTCCTGGCTCAGCAACTCTAACTCCGCCAGCACTTCTAGCTCTTTGAGTGAAATATTCCACTCCTGATCGCGCCCGCGCAAAATTCCCCGCTCTAAAACTGCTGCGCGCCAACCCCGCTGAGCTAGGGCGCAGCCCAGCATAATTCCTAAGGTGCCGCCGCAAACGACCACGTCCCAATCCACGCTTTGCAGCGGTTCAGCACTCGTTTCAACCACTGAAGTAGCTGGAATTTCGTCTTGTTTATAGCTTTGCCACAGCCGATCGGCATGGCGCAGCCCACCCAACACGTCGCCAGGTAACTGCGAGAGAATTTCTTCGGTCAGGGTCATAGGAATTTAGGTAGCGCAGCAATATCAGCATCCTAAGGCGATCGCCGCATTTTGTCCGCCAAAGCCAAAGCTAAGACAAAGGGCGTTTTGAATCGTCACGCGGCGAGGTTCGATAACTAAATCGAGAGCAAACTCTGGCTGACTCAAGCCAACACAGGGTGGCAATATTTGATGCTTTAGCGCCATTAAGCAAAAGGCAATTCCTAATGCCCCGGAAGCGCCTAGGGTATGCCCCGTCGAGCCTTTGGTAGAACTGACGGGCACTCCTTTGGGAAAAATTCGCTGAATTAAGCGGGCCTCGTTGCGGTCGTTTAGCTGAGTTGCCGTACCGTGAGCGTGAATGTAGCCGATCGCCTCTGGAGTTAAGCCACTTCGCTCCAGACATTGCTTAATGGCGATCGCCCCTTCTCGCCCATCGGGATCAGGAGCGCTGACGTGATAACCATCTGCCGTCAAGCCAAAACCGAGAATGCGTCCGTAGACCTTTGCCGCTCGCTTTTTAGCTGACTCTGCCGTTTCCAGCACAAAGACTGCGCCACCTTCCCCTAGCGCCAGTCCTTCTCGATAGCGATCAAAGGGATAAGCTCCAGTTTGAGCCAGTGCCCCAACCTGAGTAAAGCCAGCCAAGGTGAGCGGTGTGATAGGGGCTTCGACAGCTCCGGCGATCGCCCTTTCGCACTGCCCGGTTTGAATCAGTTCAAAAGCTTGAGCGATCGCCCACAGTCCCGTTGCACAGGCCGCCATTGGGGATAGCACTGGTCCAACTGCGCCCACTTGATGAGCAGTGGCGATCGCCGCTGCATTGGGTAAGGTTTCCAGCCAATTTTCAATTCCGTCTTGCTTAGATCGAGTCAGCTTTTCCCACTGTGCTTGCTGTCCCCGGCTTGACCCGACGACAATTCCACAATCGGTTAAAGGAAGCTCCAGTCCAGCATCCTGGAGAGCGGCGCTCGCCACTCGCACTAGAGGCAACAGCGCACTAGGAGAATTGCCAATTAGCGCTAGAGGGCGTGGGGCTAATTCGGGAAAGGGCTGCTGGAGGCAGATTGCGGTTTTTTTAGAGAGCGATCGCCTCCAGGTTTGCTCCAGATTTCCTAACGCTGAAACTAGCCCAATTCCTGTAACTACAACTTCCACCGCAAAAGACTACTGGGGCTGCTCGGTGGGTGCATCGGTTGAAGCTGCGGCTCCGCCACCTTGCAGGTTCTCTGCTCCGGCGGTGACTCTAGCAGACTCAATGCGATCGCCCTGCTGAATCTGATCTACTGCATCCATCCCTTCAGTCACATAGCCAAACACGGCATAGCTACCATCGAGGAAACTCAGATCAGACAGCGCAAAATAAAACTGAGACGAAGCCGAATCCGGCAAATTAGACCGAGCCATCGCCACAGCACCACGCGTGTGCTTTAACACAGGTTGCGCGCCACCCGGATCGAGAGTTTGGCTATAGACAGGTTCCTCTGCGCCTTCTGGCTTGATTTCTAAAGGAATGTAGCGGGGTGCAGAAGTATCCGGGTCAATAAAACCGCCCGTTCCTAACTGCTCTGCTGGGAAATTTGGATCGCTGCCTTGCGGGTCGCCCCCCTGCACCACAAACGGCTCTGGCTGCTTCACGACGCGGTGAAATGTTAACCCGTTATAAACTCCACGCTGTACCAGGTCAACAAAATTTCCCGCTGTAATGGGTGCATTGGTTCCGTCTACCTGAATCGTGATAGTTGAACCGTTAACAACCATTTCAACCGTTGCTTCACCTTCCAGGCGGGGCAAATCCGCCGCTTGAGGGCTTGCCTCAACCGCCGGAACAGAGGCAGTTTCGGTCGCAGCAGGATCTGTCGTTGAGGTCGTATCTGCTGCGGGCGAACACCCCCCAACCAGCAGAGCCACCACGACAAAAACTGATACAACCCATTGATTAATCATGATTTTCATTCTTATCAACCAAACTCTTAATGAAAAGCCCTTTCACTACTCGCGCTTTATAGCCCTTCCAAAGGCACACCGAGAAAACGAGCTAACTCAGCTCCCTGATTTTCTAAATCAGACAGTGGCAATGGCTGCCCCACTCTAGTTAGTGGTGTTTCTCCCTTACCCTGGACGCGTAGATAGAGGGCACGACGAGGGTTCAACCCTTCCTTGATGTCAGCTCGAATTGCCTGCACATCCTCTAGGGGATAAGACACCTCAATTCGGCGGTTTTTCCCTGGAAATCCCCAACGGAACACGGTGGCCAACCCAGTCTCTCGGTTAAATTCGTTATACCCACCGCCTACATCCCAGGTAATAATTAGCCAGAGGTAAGCTCCCAACAGCAGACCCAGTGTTCCATACAAACCCATTACGAGTCCCTGTGGAATAAAAATCAGCTGAGTGGGATCGGAAAAGGGCAGCAGGTTGACTTGGAAATAGCTAGAAATTCCAGACAGCAGAAAGCCAGTGGCACCAACGGTGATCACAGTTGCCCACCAGTAGTTGCTGAGACGACGCGACCCCAAAACTTGCTGACGGAATATTTTGTCTTTGTCGGTTGTAGATACGGTTTGTGTAGCCATGGTGATCCGCTCAGGTTCGATGAAGTCGGTTCAGAATTAGAGGAAACGTTCAGTCCCCATTATCTAACCTCAAGGGAGTTGTGACATAGAACAAGGCGATAAGACAGGATTTTTCACAAATCTGTTGCTGAGATTATCGTGTCAGATTGTAAAAATTTTCATATATCCCTATCATATAGAAACGTTAAATCCTATCCGGTAACACCCGTCGGTTGCTCGTCAAAGAGCAGGCGTGAAAGGTGCGCTGATCGAAGAGTCAGCTATTTAGCATCTGCCGACGCTAAATTAAAAGTCCGCCTTTTCTACTAGCAGAGTCTCTTTTACAGTAGTAAAAGAGTTATCCTGCCGCCCTTTTGAGGATTTGATGAATATTAAGAGGTTATGAAATGACCATAGCAATGGGGCGCGCCCAAGCGGAACGAGGATGGTTTGACGTCCTCGACGACTGGCTCAAGCGCGACAGATTTGTCTTCATCGGCTGGTCTGGTCTTTTGCTCTT
>NZ_JACJOV010000156.1:0-2635 GCF_014695745.1 Leptolyngbya sp. FACHB-671
GACGCAGATCGCAAGCTCGGCTGTGTTGACGCAATTGGTTGATTAGTTGACCATACAAATGGGTAGAGTTTGTCATGATTCTTGGCTGTTGTGTGGTAACTCTAGCCTCTCATATCTCTCTACCCGTCCCTCCAAATTTCCACGTATTTATTGGCTTTTACCTACTTCTGTCAGGCAGCCAGCATTGGACGGTTTTGGCTCCAAGGTCTTGCTGTTTCAATTTGGGCCGCTAACGCAATAATTGTTGTTTCATCTCCAGGACGACCAACTAATTGAACGCCTAGTGGCAAACCGTTCGGGGTAAAGCCTGATGGAATAGCGATCGCAGGTTGCCCCGTGACATTAAATGGTGGACAGGGTGTAATCCATTGAATAATATTTTCTAACTCTTTAGCGGCTGTGAGTTTTGCCCATTCCCCCACTCGAAGGGTAGGATGCATGACAACGGGTAACACTAACACATCAATCTTGCTTAAGTCAGAGACGATTCGGCGGGCAATTGTGTGCAGTTTCATCATCGCTTGGGGATAAGCACCACTTGGGCGAGAACGCGCTCGCTTCAACAAAAAACGATTTAGCTTCCCTAGAAAAAATCGTGGAACTCCAACATCAACAGTTGCTTGCCAAATGATTTTCAAGGGGTCAATCAACTCTGAGAAATTTAACTCAACCTGCTCAACTGAGTGCCCTAATTCCTCTAAAAGTTGAACAGTATCCACAACTGCCTGTGTACAAATCGGATGAGCGGCACCAATAGGACTCATCGCTGTCGCAAACCCAATTCTCAAACCTGTAGAGGTTTGTGTTGTTGCCTCTAAAAATGAAACGGATGGAGCAGGTAACCAGTATGGATCACCCAGGACATAGCCAGACATCACATCTAGTAATGCCGCTGCATCAGCAACTGTTCTCCCTAGCGTCCCCTCGACCCCAAAACCCCCTAGTTTTTCACCCAATGGAGCTGAAGAGATTCGTCCTCTCGACGCTTTGATTCCCACCAGTCCACAGCAAGCCGCTGGAATCCGAACAGAGCCGTCCGCATCGCCTCCTTGAGCAACCGCGCATAACCCAGAGGCAACTGCTGCCGCCGATCCGCCACTGGAACCACCAGGCGTATAGGTCAAATTCCAGGGGTTGCGAGTTGACGGAAAGCCCTTTGATTCAGTGTAAGGGGACGTGCCGATTTCAGAAGTGGCTGTTTTACCAAGGATTGTAAAGCCTGCTTGCCGAATGCGAGTTACAAGCCCTGCATCTTCTGTCGCAACTCGCTTTTTCAGTAGATGAATGCCATAAGTGCAGGGTACTCCTGCCACTGGAGCAAAATCTTTGATAGCAATAGGGACTCCAAAGAATGCTGGCAATGAAGAGGGTTCTATATTTGAAGCTGCCAATTGTTCGGTTTTTGCTTTCGCCTCTGTAATAGCTTGCTCCGCCATCACGGTAAAAAAGCTATTTAAGGAACTATCGAGTTGTTCAATGCGATCGAGGTAAACCTGTGTGAGTTCAAGTGGAGAAATGACTTTAGTGCGGATTAGCCGAGCTTGTTCCAATGCAGGAATAAATGCCAGATCAGTAGAATTCATAGTTGATATGCTCCTTATCCCTCAGCATCCTGTTTTGGGTTGTGACGATGTTTCATCTGCTGTTGCAGCAGTCCATCAAGCAATAGACCTCCTGCATGAATCGATTTTTTCCTACGAAACTATCAAGATCGAGCTTCAAAGTTCCCCAAAAATGCAGGATTTAGGAGGCGATCAAATATTCGTGCAGGAGGTCTAATGTGTTGATCATGCGTTCGTAGCTCTCGTCAACAGATTGTGAGAATACAAATAAGCCCACTTGCTCTGCTTGAATAAAGCCGTGAATGGAGGCTAGGAGAATGCGAATGGTATGAACGATATCATCAGCACATAGGTCAAATGGCTTAAGCAGCGTTGTGTAAAACTCGACCGCAGAAGTGAGATATTGAGCAAATTCTGGATGATCTAGCTTGAATGGATTGGTCGTTGTCACTGCATAAAGCCTGGGATAGCTTTTAGCAAAGCTACGCAAGGCATGGGCAACTGTTTTTAAAGCCAGTGTTGGTTCTTCAATATCAGCGACTTGCTGCGTCACAAACTCTGCTGTCCGTCGATATCCTTCTACGGCTACAGCAAGGCGTAATGCCTCATTTCCAGCAATATGATTGTAGAGTGATGGAGGTTGAATTCCGAGTTCTCTTGCAACACGGTTAACCCCTAATGCTGGCTCGCCCTCCCTCTCAAGCAATGCGATCGCAGCATCAACAATATCTTTCTCAGTCAATGTTTGACCTTTGGGACGAGGCATATCCTGCCCTCATAAACTAACTTCATTAGTTTTACTAATGAAGTTAGTTTGTCAAGTATTCGTTTACTAGTGCCACAAAGTTACCGACGAAGTAAATGTTTTTGTGCCCAAAGTGCAGCTAGATATGCGCGATGGTATTGTCAAGTTAACGCTGAGGTAGAATAATCGGACTGATTCCACCTTGTTCGCGGCTTCCGGTTCATGTACTCTCGTCATCGCTTTCCTGGCGAAATCATCAGTTATTGTGTCTGTCTTTACTACACCTTTCCCCTGAGCTACCGGGATATTGAAAAGATGATGCTGTACC
>NZ_JACJOV010000157.1:0-203415 GCF_014695745.1 Leptolyngbya sp. FACHB-671
CCTTACCGTAAAACCCAGCGGTTGATGGTTGAGTGATCCACTCCCATGCCGCGCTCCTGCATCATCTCCTCTAGGTTCCGCTAGCTGAGTGAATAGCGGCAGTACCACCGCACATTCAGCAAGATGATTTGGGGCAAGAAATGCCGCCACTTGAACAGACTAGGAGGAGACATTGGAGAGCGAGCTGGTAGAGTTGGGCTTGTCTACCCTACCATTATCCCGTTTTTGCGACACAACCACTGCAAATAGGTCATCGAATGCAAACTGTGAAATTAATTCTTTAAAACTGCCCATTAATTCTTTAATGGACATTAATGGATAAATCGGGATGAAAGGATTTGAACCTTCGACCCCCTCGTCCCGAACGAGGTGCGCTACCAAGCTGCGCTACATCCCGTAGTTTTTCAACTTTACACTAGCCTATCACAGCAAACGGGTATCCAAGTCATTCACTTGTGGCTCTGATTTCAAGTCCTGACTCTTGCTAAGATTAGATTTGTTAACGTTTGGGTAAGGTTAAGCGTGACTGTTAAGCCAGATTGGTTAAGGGTTAAAGCGCCTCAGTGGGAGCGGGTCGGCAGTGTCAAGGAAATTTTGCGTGACCTGTCGCTGAATACAGTTTGTGAAGAGGCTTCCTGCCCCAACATTGGTGAATGCTTTAGTCACGGCACCGCAACTTTTTTGATCATGGGTCCAGCCTGCACACGAGCCTGCCCCTACTGCGACATTGATTTTGAGAAGAAACCTCAAGCACTTGACCCAACTGAACCATCCCGGTTGGCAGAAGCGGTTCGCCGGATGAATTTAAACCATGTCGTGATTACATCTGTGAATCGCGATGACCTACCGGATGGCGGTGCATCTCAATTCGTTCAGTGCATCGAAGCAATCCGGGTTGTTTCTACTAAGACTACCATTGAGGTTTTGATTCCAGATTTGTGTGGAAACTGGGAAGCTCTGGAAGTGATTCTGCAAGCACGGCCGGATGTGCTGAATCACAATATGGAGACCATTCCACGATTATATCGACGGGTTCGTCCTCAGGGAGACTATGAGCGAACTCTAGAATTGTTGAGGCGATCGCACCAAATTGCTCCCTGGCTCTACACCAAATCGGGAATCATGGTGGGTCTGGGCGAGACTGATGCAGAAGTGCGTCAGGTAATGCAAGATCTGCGATCGGTAGACTGCGACATTTTGACGATTGGACAGTATCTTCAGCCCACGTCTAAGCATTTAGCTGTACAGCAGTTTGTTACGCCTGAGCAGTTTGCTGAGTGGCAGCAATTTGGTGAATCTATCGGTTTCCTTCAGGTTGTTTCCTCGCCTCTGACCCGCAGTTCTTACCATGCTGAGCAGGTACAGGAGTTGATGGAGCGCTACCCCCGAACTGCTGATCTCTCAATTTGACGCAATCTATCCAAAAAGAACTTGTAAAGGCATCCATTTAGAGAATGGGTGTCTTTACAAATAGCGTCTTGTTCGCAAATTAAGTAGGGCTGCGGTTCTCACGGACAGAGGCGGAAACCGGCAGTTAGGTTTGTGGTGCACAGCACTGCCTAATTCTATTCCCTAAGAGCGAAAGACTTTCTTGAGTCTTGCTTCTGTAGATCTATAGAGTTGAATCTAAAGCAAAACTCTTGACAGAGATATTTACCCATAACTTTTAGCTAAAACCTAGATACTACTCTAATGAATAAATTTAGAGCAGTTAAATGGAAGTTTTACTACGAGCGTATTTATAGAAGTAGAAAGGCGATCGCAGCTAGATAGAACCAAACTATTGCTTAAACAATCCTTATTTCTACACACAAATTCAGCCTGGATTGTTAGCCAAAAACTGTTTCTATTTACCGAAGGAACCTTAATAAAACTCCTATAAATGTGCTCCAAGTTTAAGCTTCCTCTCTGAACAAGTGGAGAATTTATTATGGTTGGTCAAATGTGCTGGCTATCTAAACTTGGGAAAGACGGGGAGAAAATTTTACACTTAAAAGCTCAACCGAATGAACCCTGGTTGCCTTATACTGCCTATCCCCAGTTTGCCGCTCCAGATTACAAGATTCCTGGGGGTTCAAAAGGTTGGGCAACTTATCAGAAATTGATGAAAGCGGGTTGGACATTAATACCCAGTTCCCAGGCTAGAGAACTGGTGGCTTTATCTAGACATTAATACTCTTTCAGTTAATCCGTTTTCAACCACTTATTAACGTGTATTGCTTTTGGTTATCTGATACCAGCTGTATCTAGAGATGTGGGTAGGGGCGCGCTGCGGCACACCCTTGCAGAAATTGATACGCTGCGAAATCTTCTAAACCAATGTGCGATACACCTGGTAAATAATCATTGGTTGTTGGACATCAGCATTGTTCAGCTACTAGCTATAGCTAAGCAGTGTTAATAGCTAGGTTCAACGATAAAACATTCAATTCTTTAATCTTCAAATTAGAATCATGAATACTCTATTAATTCAGCAAGAGCTTGGCTGTGGCACCAGAGACTTGGATGAAATAGCGATCGCTCCTACGCTTCATCAAGTCCCTGTATTACCCAAATTTAACCGGAGTGAAACGGTAAGTTTCTTAAGGGGTATAGGTACGATCAAAAGCTTTCAACCTACTTCTGGTACCTGGATGTATCGAGTGGAGATGGAGTTAGGACCAGAACCAGAAATGGGTCGAATTGGTAGCGAAACAACAGTTCTGCTATACGAATCTGATATTGACGAAGTGGCGATCGTCAAAGAACAGGGATTGAATTAGTTCACGATTTCGTAGGGGCAAAGCATTCGGCAAGTGTTTTCCAGATAGCTACAAAGATTTTGCGCGAATGCTTTAGCTCCTACAGGTGAGTGTTTGCTGCACCAATGTAATTCAACAGGCTCATCCCATTTAGACGGGCATAACAATTTCCCGCAACAAACTTTCAAGGAGATCCCATGTCATTCATAGAATACGCTTTTGTCTTTGCTCTAGTTCTGACCGTACTGCCATTTTCGATCGTGCAAATGGAGGTTGCCCTTAATCAAGACGAAGACGTTGAAGCTTTTTGCCTCTGGGTTTGCCTCGCAGGCTTGATGGCAGGCTTGCCCCTCATGGTGACGACGATGGAACAGGTTGTTTAGCTTCTTGGCTAAGTTTGTAGTCCAGTAATTTTACTTAACTTAATGAATAAAGTTTGGGTGAAGTACCTTTGGGTTTGGGCATAATTGAGTTTGCTAGCGAGTAACTGGCCGATTCATGACATCCGAACCCTTTTTGACTGTTGACGACCAGCCCATTTCTCTTGGGCAAGCCATTCGATATTTACAGACGGGCAGAAAATTCGACGCATTCATCGGCGAAATCATTCGCCAGTTTGTCGTTGACCAGGAATTACAAACCCGTGAAGACCTTAAAATCAACACGGCCGCAGTTGAGCAGGCTGTGATTGATTTTCGCTTGGAGCAGCAGCTTACTGATCCAAAGCAGTTTCAGGAATGGCTCTCTGGCAATGGGATGGATTATGAGGCATTTCACAATCAAGTCTCTTCTGGGTTTAAGCTGCGAAAGCTGAAAGAAGATGTGGCGTTACCCAAGCTGCAAGAATATTTTATCGAGCGCAAAATTTTCTTAGATCGGGTTGTGCTGTCCCGCATCATCGTCGTCGATAAAGAACTGGCTGAGGAACTGAGAAGCCAAATTCTAGAAGAAGGCGCAAAATTTGAACAGCTTGCTAGGGAATATTCCCTGACCGATGACCGCATCGTAAACGGTATGGTCGGTCCAATCAGCCGAGGGACAATGCCAGATACGCTGCGGGCGGCAGTTGATTTGGCAAAGTCCGGAGAAATTGTCGGACCACTGGGAATGGAAGATCGGTGGGGATTATTTCGCGTGGAAGAATTTCTTCCAGCCTCACTTGACGATCTGCAATTAAGGCAAACCCTGATAGACGAGCTATTTGAACAATGGCTGATGGACAAAATTCAGGGATTGCCGATCAAGCTACAGGTGGGCTCATGATTACTGATGACCAGCTAGCTAGCATTCTGTGGGATTCTCCCCCGCTTAACTGGCTATCTGCCGAACAGCAAATTCGACTTAAAGATCAGGCAAGGACTCGCTATTGCGGGTTAGGAGAGGTGATCTGGTCTACAGATACACTTGGAAGCCAGTTTCTAGTGATTTCGGGGAATGTTCGCCTGATTCCTGATCAGGGTAAACCGACGGTGCTGAAGTCGGGCGACTGGTTTGGCGATTTTCCAGAACTGACCGATCAGTGGAAAGCTAGAGCTTCCAGCAAAGAGGTTGTCCTAATTCAATGGGATGCTCAGGTCTGGAAGGCGATCGCCACTCCTGAAATCAAACAATTCTGGCTAACGCTGCGATCGCGCTATCAACCCGAATTTTCGACTGCGCCGCAGCCTGTTTCTGGCTACCCCTTTGTATCCGCAATCAACACCGCTGCTGCCTGTCTGACGATGTTGTGTCAGTACCTAGAAACTCCAGCTCAGTTGGAATGGGTGCAGCGTCAACTCCGAGGACAACGCCCTAAAGATCTGGCGGACACAGGCGAAAAGCTAGGGCTGCAACTGCGACGGGTTCTGGTGAGCAACTGGCAAGACCTGCGGCAGCTTACCCTGCCGGGGCTGATTCGCTGGCGGCAAGAGCGCTGGGTGGTCGTCTATGCAGTGAGGGGCGATCGCCTCGTCATTGCCGATCCAATGAATCCTAGCCAGACCTGCGAAAGCATTCCCAGAGCGATGCTAGAGGAAGTTTGGGATGGGCAACTCTGGCAGGTCGAACTTGTTCAAAAGCAAGAACAATTCAGCCTGACCTGGTTTTTGCCTGCCGTCTGGCGGTTTCGCAATCTGCTAGGGGAAGTGCTGCTGGCTTCCTTCACCCTGCAACTGCTGGGGCTGGCGACTCCGGTGATCACGCAGGTGGTGATCGATAAGGTGATGGTGCAGGAAAGTTTGGCCACGCTTGATGTGATGGCAGTTGCCCTACTTGCCGTTGCCATCTTCGAGGCGCTGCTGGGCACCCTGCGGATGTTTATCTTCACCCACACGACCAATCGGCTCGATCTAGGCCTCTCTGCCCAGCTTTTCCGGCATTTGCTGCGGCTACCGTTGTCTTACTTTGAGGCGCGGCGGGTAGGAGACACGGTCGCTAGAGTGCAAGAACTGGAGGAAATCCGTCAATTCCTCACCAGCACTGCTCTGACCGTCATCCTCGACAGCATTTTCTCGGTGGTGTATTTGGCGGTGATGTTCTACTACAGCGCTCGCTTAACTGGAGTAGCGTTAGCAGTGATCCCGCTATTCGCGATTTTGACGCTGATTAGCACCCCCATCCTGCGAAACTGGCTGAATGAAACCTTTAACCGCAGTGCTGACAGCCAATCTTTTCTAGTGGAAACGGTAACGGGGATTCACTCGGTTAAGGCTCACGCGGCAGAAAAGACATCGCGCGATCGCTGGGAAGGGCTCTACGCCCGCTTCATTCGCACGGGATTCAAAGCCACCACCACCGCTAACATCAGCAACCACATCGGTGACTTCCTCACCAGTTTCTCGGCACTGCTAATTCTTTGGTTTGGTGCAAGGCTAGTGATCAACCAGGACTTCACCATTGGTCAACTGGTTGCCTTTCAAATGCTCTCCGCTAGAGTCACAGGCCCTCTGTTGCGCCTGGTGCAGCTCTGGCAAAACCTCCAAGAAGTGCTGCTTGCCGTTGACCGCATTGGCGACATTCTCAACGTCGCCCCCGAAGCAGAACCCGGAACGGGTTTGGTGTTGCCGCCGCTGAGAGGACAGGTCAACTTTGACCAGGTATTTTTCCGTTATCAGGCGAACCAGGAGCCGATTTTGCGTGGCGTTTCCTTTGACGTAGAACCCGGCATGTTCGTTGGCATTGTTGGACGCAGTGGTTCTGGTAAAAGTACCCTCTCCAAACTGATTCAGCGGCTCTACCAATCTGAGTCAGGGCGAATTTTGATAGACGGGTTTGACATTAAAAGTGCAGACCTGTCCTCGCTCAGGACTCAAATTGCCGTTGTGCTGCAAGAGGATTTCCTATTCAACGGCTCCATTCTGGAAAACATCACGCTGGGAAATCCTGAAGTAACGGCAGAGCAGGTGGTAGAAGCTGCTCGTATGGCTGTTGCCCATGATTTTGTCTGCGATTTACCCGATGGCTATGAAACGGGCGTAGGGGAACGGGGCACTGCCCTTTCTGGTGGACAGCGTCAAAGAATTACCCTGGCACGGCTGTTTCTCTCTCAGGCTCCGATCCTGATCCTGGATGAAGCCACCAGCAGCCTTGACGCAGAAACCGAGCAGCAGGTGCTAGAAAACCTCCAGCGCGTCTCCAAAGACCGCACGATGTTCTTGATTGCTCACCGTTTTGCACCGCTTAAACGAGCTGACCTAATTCTGGTAATGGAAAAGGGTGTCATTGCTGAACGAGGAACGCACGACTCATTGATTCAGCAGAAGGGACTGTACTGGTCGCTCTACCAGCGCCAACAGATGTCTATCTAATCCATTACTTCTTTCCCTCGTTCCCAGGCTCCGCCTCATAATGCTCAACTAGAGGTGCCTCCTCCACGAGGCGGAGCCTCGCGACTAGCTGGGAATGAGGTCGAACCTTAACTAAAATTTTAGGAACGTTCGACATATTGCTTCAGCTCTTGCGCCATTCTTCTTAAGCCTTGCTGCTCGTCCTGGCGAATGAAGGGAAAAAACAGGCGAGTTAACGGACCAGAAAAGTTTTCTCGGTGAATGTATTTAGTGCGTTTGCCAATATCTAGTAGCTCAAAGACATGCTCATTCCGGAATCCGGGAGCAGAGGAAAGCCACTGGAGACATACTTCCGGCTGAAGTAGAGTAATCGTAGGTTGAAACTCGGTTTCCTCTTCGCGGGAAACTCGCTTGAGCGATAGCCAGACCGTTTTGCCTTGCTCGAAGGGCTGAACCGGATCACGATCATAGAGAAAGGTATTCCACCGAAGCCAATCTTGCTTGTTGAGCAATGCTTGCCAGACTGCTGAGCGGGGCGCGTCAATCTCGATTTCGACGTAGAGACTTGGCATACAGGTGAAATTGATCTACTCGGTGTGACGGAGTACAGTCATGAGTTTATCGCTAGCCTAAGCTGTGAAGGGCTTGCGTACAGCATTAGTCTTTGAGAAATTCCTGAGCAGAGCAATCAGGAACAGGCTCAAAGCTGTAGCATTAAAGTCCTGACTAGATCGACTCGTATTTTTTATCCAAGGAGAGCAGCGGCAGCAGTATGGTCAGCCTGACACCCAATCCTAGTTTTAGTCTAACGATTCGTTTTCAGCTTCCTAATCGGGCAGGAACGCTGGCTTGTGTAACGCAGGCGATCGCCGCTGCTGGAGGCAACATCGGGCAGATTGACCTAATTGAGCAAAATCGTAAAACTCTGGTTCGAGACATTGCAGTTGATGCCTACAGCACTGAACATGCTGAACGGATAGTGGCAGACGTGAAAGCGCTCACAGACATCAAGGTAATCAGCGTCTACGATCGCACCTTTAACCTACATCGCGGCGGCAAAATTAGCGTCCAGAGCCGGATTCCGCTAAAGACTCAGGGCGATTTGGCGATGGCTTATACACCGGGGGTGGGGAGAATCTGTACGGCGATCGCTCAAGATCCAGAACAGGTTTATGCACTGACGATCAAAAGCAATACGGTGGCGATCGTCACCGATGGCAGCGCTGTATTGGGATTGGGCAATTTAGGTCCAGAAGGTGCTTTGCCCGTAATGGAAGGCAAAGCCATGCTGTTTCGCGAATTTGCTGGGATTGATGCTTTCCCCATCTGCCTAGATACACAAGATACCGATGCGATCGTCGAAACGGTAAAAAATATTGCGCCTGTGTTTGGTGGGGTCAACCTGGAAGACATTAGCGCCCCTCGCTGCTTTGAAATCGAAGCTCGACTTCAGCGAGAGTTAAACATTCCGATTTTTCATGACGACCAGCACGGCACCGCTATTGTCACTCTGGCAGCTTTGTTCAATGCGCTGAAGTTTGTGCAAAAGCCGCTAGAGCAGGTCCGAATTGTAATTAACGGAGCAGGCGCAGCAGGGGTGGCGATCGCCCGTCTCTTGCACAAAGCCGGAGCTACAGCAATTTGGATGTGCGACTCACGCGGCATTATTTGCCACAGCCGCACCGATTTAACTGCGCAAAAGCGCGAGTTTGCTGTTGATCAGAGCGGTTCCTTGGCAGATGCAATGGTTGGCGCAGATGTATTTTTGGGAGTCAGTGCGCCTGGAGTGTTATCCCCAGAAATGGTGCGATCGATGGCGAAAGACCGGATTGTATTTGCAATGGCAAACCCGATCCCGGAAATTCAGCCAGAACTCGTAGAAGACGACGTAGCGGTGATGGCAACTGGACGCAGCGACTACCCCAACCAGATCAACAACGTGCTGGCGTTTCCTGGAATCTTTCGGGGAGCGCTGGATTGCCGAGCCGCGGCAATGACCACCACGATGTACCTGGAAGCTGCGATGGCGATCGCCTCTCTGATCAATCCCTCTGAACTTGACTCCGAACACATCGTTCCCTCGGTGTTTGACGAGCGAGTCGCCCCAACAGTCGCCGCTGCTGTGCAGCGAGCTGCTCGTCAGGAGGGCATTGCTGCCAACTAGCAAGCGCTGGTAGGGGCGTTCCGCGAAACGCCCCCATGGGATGTCTATGGGTATGGATTGGGTTGGAAAATTGCTCCTTACCAGCCCCAGGTTCCGGCACTGCCTTTAAACGGACCGACGATATCCTTGGTAATCCAGCCGCCGTAGAAGTCACCGGGCTGGGGCTGCACCTGTTCGCCGTCCACATAGCAAGCTTCCATACGGCTAGGGTAAACCGCTACGTAGTCCTTAAGCGCAGCAAAGCGGGAAGTGGGAGATGGATAAAACCATGCCGCATCCTGAGCCTGCTTATCGTTGACTTGAATAGTGTAGTAAGCTGCCTGTCCCTTCCATTCACAGAAGGTTGAGCGCGAAGTTTGCTTGAAGTACTGCTGCTGAATGTCTTCAGGCGGAATGTAGTAAACCGGTGGGTGGCTGGTTTCTAATACCCGCTTGGCACGATGGGTGTCGGCGATCGCCACACCGTTAAAAATAATCTGAATGTGTTTGGTCGAGTCTTCTAGCCGGGGAGGACGGGGATAATCCCAAACAGACTCCTGCCCAGGACCGGGGGCAATACGTTCACGCGACACTGAATTCTCCTCTGCATCATCAAGATCAAAGCTCTGCTAGCTTTTCTTGAATCATAGAAGGCAACCTGTGTCCATCGCCATCTTGCAGCGTGTTCATCTTTTGATTAAGTTCTCGAATCCGTCGAGACAGCAAGCGAATAATGTTCACCGCAATGCCAGGGGTTTCATCAATCGCTTCATAGAGCTGCTGTTGGGTTAGCATCAAGCATTCGCAGGGTTCTAAAGTGGTGACTGAAGCGGAGCGAGGTTCTGCATCAAACAGCGACATTTCGCCAAAACTGTCTCCCTGCTGAAATCTAACAATTTCGTGATTGCCAATGTGAACCCGCACTTGCCCAGACACCAAAATATAGAGCGATCGCCCCTCTTGCCCCTGTGTAAAAATGGTGTGCTTGGTTGGGAAAGATAGCTCATCCATGATGGAAGCTAACCGGACGAGAAAATCATCCCGTAGCTCTGTAAAAATTGGAACTCCCCGAACAAACAGTAGACGATCAACGCTAGTCAGCATAGAAAACCGATATTAAAACTTCCCTGGGCAATCTTGCTTGAACCAAGCCACACCGCTTTCACCTTTCCCTATAGATGCATACCCCCAAAAACGGCAAGCGAGACAAGCGGTCTGCCACTAGCTTGCCCATTTTCAAGCTTTTTTTGTCTGTCAGTCAATGCCGTGGCGATCGCCTAGATCGGCTCAAGCCCAGAATGACCGGGCAACCGTACCGCACCATTTGACTGCCCCTCAACACCAGAAATTGCAGCGTTCAATGGCTCAAGCCCTAATTCTGCCATCATTTGGCGTACTTGAGCTGCAACCAAACGATCTGGATCGTTCTGCAACAACGGCAGCAGTTCTGGCAGCACTCTGGGTGAAGCAACTTTCAGGTAAGTTAGCACAGCTTCCCGCACAAACCCTGTCGGGTGGCGCAAGCAAGAAAGTGTTTGCTCTGAAGTGAGGCTCCAGCGGGCTTGACGGGCCAGGTGAAAACAGCAGGATAGCGTCCAGTCTGACAAAAAGCTGCGTAGCTCTAATAAATGCCGTAACCGCTGACTGGGCGACATCGGCGTGTAAGGCATAATCTCTGCTAAACTTTCCAGCTTCTCAAGCGTAGAGCGGCGATCGAGGATGCTCAACAGGGCTCGTTTACTGGGAATGTCGAGGGTATTATCCAAAATTTCCAGCCCTCTTGCCATGCTGTCGTGGGAGTCAGACTGGAGGTTAAAGGATGCTGCCTGAATTGCGCTAGAAGGATAGAGAAACCGCATCAGCAGAAATAGCCGCTCGAATGCATCGAACTGAGCATCATTCAGCGATCGCCGCAGCAAATCTGCTTCGCGCCCAGACACTCTTTCTGGAGTCAAGTCCAGCAGGGCTGCGTAAACTTGCCCAATGAACAGCAATTCCTGATTAATTAGATTCTCAACCCCGCTTCGCCCTAAGATATCGGCAACTGCATCAATGCCAATCTCTTGCGGTAGCTTTAGCAGAATTCGCAGAATGTTGCGACGAGTTGCTCCCCAGGCAGTCATCAGTTGAGCGACCAGTGCATTCAATGCTTCTATCGTGCCAATTTGACCAATTGCCGTCAGCGCATAGGTTCTGATTAGCTCCGGTTTGCGAACGTCTTCTGCCAGTTCGATTAGCATTGGGATCGCATCATTTTCTAGACGCACCAACGCCCGCATTGCCGCCTCACGGGTAGATTTGTAGTGCAATCCGCGCAGGAGTGAAGGATAGTACTCCTCTAAGTGAGTGGCGGCGATCGCCTCCAGCAAAGCGCACCTCACCCGCAACGACTGATCCTGCAGTAGCGGTCTGATATACAGCCGCAGCGCTTGCAAATAAACTGCCTCACCTAGCGCCCGACAGCCCATCACCCGTTCTCGTTCCCGCATATGGGTCAACATTCGTCGCAGCGTATCCGTTGCTTCTGCCTTTTGACGAGGATTGCCACGCCTGAGCATGAGAGAAGCGGCTGTTCCTCTCACAACTGGATCAACCTCCGACTTCAGATAAGGTCGCAACTCCTGCATATCTGGATCGGGTTCCGTCAGCCAGACATAGCGCAAAGCAACTGCCAAAACTTCTGGCTGCAAGTCAGATTGCTGAATCAGCGCCCTGACTCGATCCAGGTAAATCAGATTGGGAAAGTTGAGCATTGTCTCCAAACTCTGACGCTGCAAAGCAGGAGACATATTTGGTAGAAGCGGAGACAGCACCTCGCCAACATTTTTGGGATCGATATGGGCGAGTAACTCAATGCAAGAATGTTTGTCCGCCTCAGTACCAGGGCGATCGAGCGCTTCCACAACCGCCCGCTTAAATGTTCGCAAATCTACATCTGATAGGCTCAACTGTCCCCGTTCTGCACTGAGTACCAGCAGCCCCAGATATCTAGAGCGCAACAGCAGAACGGCTCCCAGCCAGACCCCTGCAAAAATAAAAATTTGAAATAGAAAGACTCGGCTCTCCAGGTTTTGAAATAGATTAGCGTCTACGTTAGGAAAAAGCCGCTGACAAAGCCAGATGGTAATTAAGATTCCAGCGCCAGTTAAGCCTGAAGAAATCGGTTCAGCAATCCCCCGAACTGTAGACTGAATGCGACTGCGAACCGTATCGGGAATAGGTTGAAAGAGAACCGGGCCAATGCTCGCTAGCAGCGTGTAGCGCAGCAGTTCATCTAAAAACTTGAGAATGATGACGCCCCAAAATAGCCGCAGCAAGTCGATGGAGGAGAGAAAGCTGAGCACCGTGAGCAGGGCCGGGGGGAGAATGGCGATCGCAAACACCCCCAACCGCTCAATTGCTCGCCCTGAAATAAACCACTGTGTAATCAGCTCAAAGATGCCGAGAATGCCGCTAAATAATGCCAAAAAAGCCGCAATATCGGAAACGCTCAGGTTTTGCTCTAGCTGACTGAGATATTGAAAATCAACCAGCAGCGACAAAATCTGCGCCATCACAAAAAAAGCGACGATCAAAATGACATAGCGCTGAAGCGGACCTCGTAGACGACGCGCCGTAAAGTCATGTTGAGTTTCCTGCAATCTACGCTTGAGAGAGTCAGGAAAGGCTTGCTGGTATGCCTCACTGAGATAAAACAAGATCCCCGCCCCAACCAGCAGCATCAAACTTGCCAACAAAATAACGTTAGAGAGTCCGATCCAGGACTGCAAGAGTGGCAAAGAAAACCCGCTCAATACATCAGCCGCCAAAATACCGCTGCTGATTAAAGGGTAAGTGCGTTTAATTTCCCGAATGTTAAATAGCTGATTAGCTGTAATGGAAGTGTTGAGTTCATTTAGAACATAGATTGCTTCCAGCCAAAGCCGCATTAAGAAGATGGTATACCCGCCCAAAAAAGCCGGATTCAGCCCTAGACGAAAGATGAACAGCGGCATCGCCATTAGCACTGCAATGATTACGATCACCCGACGCAGCGGCAGAAATTTCTGCATCAGCGAGTAGACAAATCCTAAACCTGTCCCAATTCCAGCACTGGCAATATAGATCCAGGGTAGGGAGTCAGCCCCGTATTCACCCAAAAATAGTGCTGCGGCACTAACCTCCAGCCAGAGAATACCAATAGACGTAGCGGTGTAAAAAGCAAACATGAGGAATGTTCGCTCGCTTTCCTCTGGACGGAGGTTAAACCACTGTAACCACCTCCATTGGGCTGCGTTTTGACTCGCAGCAGACCACCACCCATTCAGATTCATGCAGTCTTGCCCTGCCCTTACAGCTTTTTGTCAATGCTTATCATATAAGCACGCCTTGGAGCTTTCACAGCTATTTTCTGATGAACAAATTTGGACGTGGAAGTCAAACCTCCACGTCCAAAATCCCTATGGTTTGACCACTTCCTGTGTCGCCAGGTAAGCAGTATTCCTACTTCTTGGGAGAGAGCATCATCATCATGTTGCGCCCTTCACGTTTTGGAGCCTGCTGAAGTTCAGCAACTTCTTGCAAATCGGTTGCCATTCTCATCAGCAGGGTTTCTGCCAGGTCACTGTGCTGGATCTCCCGACCCCGGAACATGATCGTAGCTTTAACTTTATCGCCTGCTTTAAGAAACTTTTCTGCCTGGTTTACCCGAACGTGATAGTCGTGATCTTCAATCTTGTATCGCATTTTCACTTCTTTTACGTCAGAAGTGTGCTGCTTCTTCCGGGCTTCCCGCGCTTTCTTTTCCTGCTCAAACTTAAACTTGCCGTAGTCCATGATCCGGCAAACTGGCGGGTCTGCTTTGTCACTGACAAGCACCAAGTCCAGCTCTTTTTCCTCTGCCATTTTCAGGGCATCGCGGGGCACCATAATTCCTAGCTGCCCACCATCTGTATCTATAACCCTAATTTTTGGAAAGCGAATTCGTTCGTTAATAGTCGGTAAGTCTCGGTTTTGCTTGATCAGAGCCATGTGCAATTGTGTTAGCTGTCCTTTGTTAATGTTTTGCGGTTGTGAGAGGGAACTTACTAGGGTTTGCGATGAAACGAGATAACAAACATATTAGATCGCACAGCAGAAAGTGGAACTATAGATTTGTTACCCGCATTCTACTCGGAATTGCAGGGTGTCTGCCTACTACAAATGGGGGAGGGACAGGTGCAGAGTTTGAGCGGATTGCTGAATTTGTTTTTGGAGTTGGGCTGTTCGCTTTGTCAACGGTCTACCCCGGGGGAACTGTGCCAGGGGTGTCAACGGCAAATTCAACGATGTCAGGGCAGTGACGCTCAGTGGCAGGAACCACTGCCCTTGTTTGCGTGGGGGGTGTACGGTGGGGCGCTGAAACGGGCGATCGCCACCCTCAAATATGACAACCAACCTCGTCTAGCACGCCCTTTGGGACATTGGTTAGCTCAGGCTTGGCTAGAGTCATCCCAGCAAAAGATGCTGCGTCAAAAGCCGACGGTCGTGCCTATTCCAATGTACGCTGCCAAAAAGCAGCAGCGGGGGTATGACCAGGCTGAACTGCTGGCAAAACATTTTTGCGAATTCGCAGGTTTGCCTCTGCAGCGGCGAGGTCTAGAGCGGATTCGCTCGACGGAAGCGCAATTTACTCTTTCTGCAACAGCCCGCGAGGAAAATTTGAGCGACGCATTTCGGGTGGGTAAGGAACTTCAGCGCCATCGCTCATCTGCGGTGCTGTTGCTGGATGATGTCTACACGACGGGAGCAACGGCTCGCTCTGCAATGCAAATCCTGCATCATCATGCGATTGAAGTGGTGGGGTTGGTGGCGATCGCAAAACCTATCATGGAAGCCCGAAATAAGCTTGAGCATAAAACTTCAAGCAGCAGCTTATGAGGGGCGCATAATCGGGCGAGTTGGCGGCAATTCGGTAGAGCCAAACACAGGAGTAGGGTCAAGTCCAGCTATTTGCTGAAACTGAGATGGGGTAATAGTGCTAACAATCGGCTGATTTTCCCAAGTTTTAAGCTTGTTGTGGGATTGGGTTAAAAACTCTACTCCTCTCAGCATTGGAACGCTTGACCATTGATCGACCAGCGTTTCAACCAAGGCTAGCTCGATCAGGGGCGGTGGATAAATTTGCAGAAGTTCATCTAGATAGGTATTGAATCTATCTACTTCATTGCCGCTCAGCTGATAGCTACTGATGATGTATTTTACGCGCTGCTGGCTTAGCTGTTCCCGAATCTCCATTAAGACCTCAGCCGGAGGGTTTGTCTTTGCTTGTTTGGCGTAGTTGCTATTTCAAGGCGATCGCCAAACCTAGTTTCTAAGATCGTACTCCGAAGTAGATCAAATTGGGTTAAATCGACTGAGATTGTACTTGCCTCAATAGATGAAACGTGGGTTTTCTTAAAGTCATGGGCAAGAAAGATAGAGCCAATCCTACTAAAGCTTTAGGACGCGAAGCAGATTGACCGACCCGAACTAGCGCCTTTCCGGCTTGTGTCTCGCCCGTCTCGATCAGACGCAATCCCAAAAGAAGCTGAGACTCAGCAAGACGCGATCGCCTAATCTGCTCTAGTTTTTCTGACTCAAATTGAAAATTCTCCAGGTATTGGATTTTGTCTTTTAAGTAGGGAATTGCTCGTCCAATGCCCTGTTGCTGAGCATGAAAGCGATATTCCATTAGCCGCTCTGGTAAGTAATAACCCTTTTTACCTGCCAGAGCCAAACGCACCAGCAAATCATTGTCTTCACAGTTTTGAATATTAGGACGCATATAGCCCAGCTCTGCTAAAACTCGCCGCCGAAACAAGGTTGCGCCAATTTGAAAACTCTGCTGCACAAACACGACTTCTAGCAAGTTTGGGATGATCCCAGCTGATAAATTGGTGCGCCCCCACTTCTGGGAATTGTCGTCTGTCACTTGCGGATCTCGCGCATTATTAATGTCGATTACCCAGTGATCGGTACCAACAAAATCTACGTCGGGCTGTTCGTCTAAAATCGTCGCAGTTCGTGCCAGGAAGTCAGGCGTGAGGCGATCGTCATCATCAAATTTAATAAAATATTCACCACTGGCAGCTTCAAAACCAGAGCGCATGTTATTGCTCTTGCCAATGTTTCGAGGATGCCGAACGTAGTGAATTCTACGGTCATCGATTTGAGTCACGATCTCAGCCGTGGTGTCGGTTGAGCCATCATCACAAATAATCAGTTCAAAATCCTGGAGAGTTTGCTGAAGCACGCTTTGAATGGCGATCGGCAGCAGTTTCTCTCGATTGTAGGTAGGAATACAAACACTAACTTTAGGCATCTGTTTGAATTGTGGACAGATTAATGAAAGGGGGATCAACAGTCAGACTATGGTTGGTCAATTGCTCTGGTTTTGCAGCTTAAGCCTGATCGCCAGGTTCCTCACGTATATTAGCCAACCCAACAGACCCGATTCTTTAGATGATTGCCGAGAAGCCTTGTGGATTAAGCAACAGAGCTTAATCGGTGCTCGTAAGAATTCTACGGTCGCATAGCCTCGCTCCTAGGCATACAACCCTGGTTGTGCAAACCCAAAATTAAGCTGAGGAACCTTCCCTAGTGGGGATGCGGTCTTAGCAAATGTTAACTAAGTTGAGAAGAATTTAACGTCAGCGGCAGCTTTAAGCCATTCAAGGCAATCAGTTTTTCTAACTAAAGTGAGGTAACTGATGCAGACCCAGGAATTTAAGCACTTTGTCGTCACTCGGATGAACGTGGACTGGCAGATTTCGCGTCCTAGAAGCGATCGCAACGAGCCAGAGTTCCTCAGCAGAAGGTTTGCTTTGTTCGAGCAGATCTGCCTTCCGTCCATCACAGCACAGACCAACAGGAATTTTACCTGGTTGATGCTTCTAGATGCAGCCTTACCGACTCAGTTTAAAGAGAGAGTTGAAAAATATTGCTCAATAACTCAGCTTGTTCCCATCTACATAGAGAGTCGGGAGACATTGCTAAACTCGGTTAGGCAAGTAGTTAGAGAACACACAAATCAGAATTGCAAGTACTTGATTACGACTAGCTTAGATAGCGACGATGCAATTTCGAAAGATTTCTTGCAGCTAGTTCAAAACCAATTTAGGAAGCAAGAATTCGAATTTATTAACTTTCCGTTCGGCTATTTGTATCGAGTTAGCGAACAAAAGCTTTATCTGAGAGAATGGTTGACTTCGCCATTCCATACGTTGATCGAATCCTATCAAGGCGATTGCAAAACCGTTCTTGAATACGGTCATACTGAAATTAGCAACTATAAAACTTGCCAGATTGTAGCTGAACCTGTTTGGTTAATGGTGGCTCATGGTAATAATGTGCGAACCAACTTTGATGTCAGTGCTGCATGGCAGCCCGTTAACCGCCTTGGTTCAAATTTTGCAGTTAGCCTGGATTTCCCTAAAAGCAGCAGGCTCAAGAGTCTAAAGAGGATGACTGTAGAGATTCTGAATGTTGTGAGAAGCAACAAGGAATGGGATACTTTGAAGGTCAAAACAAGAAAAATTTCTAATATTATTTCTCCCTCTACAGTGCGTACCTTGAGGAAGGTTAAATTCAATTTTTCCAGGCAGGTATAGTACTAGAAGCGTTTACCTGAGTTTTTGAGAAATTTTTTGGATGTAGCGACCCAATTGAGTCGGAAAGTTGACCGCTTGTAAATGTTTGGGCTCTTGATCGGGTTGTTTTAAGAAACGGTAATGTAAAAAGATTTCTCTGTAGCATACATCGACATCCTCTCCTTTGCTCAGGCAGAAAAAGTCTTCTGGAGAGTAATTCATGTAGTGCAAGCGATGAATTGGCTTTAAGCCTTGTTCATTGTAAAGAACGTTATTAATGTTGACGAAAGGATCGGCATCAGCACAGTTGCCAGTCCGTTCCTGCGCGTTGAGACTCAGCGTAAAGTTAAATTGGGGGCGATCGCTTCTCAAGGTCAAATAGTTAAACAGAAAAGCATCATCCCACCATCGAGGAACCCAAGATACTTCCTGGCAGTCAATCAGTTTTTGCTTTAGAGCTAATAGTTCTTGCTCCGCGAAAATGCCTCGTTTTGAGCCAAAGAAACTAGAGCAATGCAGTTTAGTTCTAACCTGAGTTTCAGGGTAGCAACCTGTTTGAGTTGCTAATGCTAAATCAAGGGCAGTCTGCCCCTCTGGTTTGTTATGTTCCCAATCATTAAATACAAAATCGTAGGTATTTAGCTTTTCAAATATGTCGTCAATCGGCTTCATCGCTAGACTGTCTGCGTCGTAAAATACGAACTGGTCGAACGGTCCGTCAAAAGTAACAAATTTGCGATGCAGCCCTATATTTTTTGCTGGCAAACGAGTTAGCCATTGAGATTGGGCGATAGGATGGGCTGTCCAAACCTGCCGAGCAAAGTCTTCCCAGCGTTGAATTGAGTTCCAGTCTTGAAAAAGTTTTACATTAGGTCTGAATTCTATTTCTTGAGTGATTCTCTCAATCTGATGATCAAAAGGAATAACCAGAATAGGAATATTTGAACTAACGTTTGCTTCGATGCTATTAAGCAGGGCAATGAGTTGGTCATAGACCCGATCATTTGCCAAGGTATAGAGTCCGCGCGATTGCATAAATCCTTTTCTAGAATGCGAAATGCATTAGTTAATTGAAGACTCAAGATGAATTTGAATTGAAAGATTCAAGCTGGTTACCCTTTAAGGTTCCCAATTCTAATTCTGTCTGCTTGTTCAGAAGCTATGGGACGGATTCCTTGAACTGAGGCTAGTTTTTGCTCGTGAGCCGCCAAAGCCAGGTTCTACCTCGTTCTTGGTAAGCAGGTTGGACAGATGCCTGCTGCTGTGCTGCGAGTTGCGATCGCAAGGACTGCGAGTAAGTCATTAAGAAAACATCACTAAAGCCTGCTCGAATCTGGGGCACGTTCGGCTCGACGGTCAGTTGAAGCGTCACGTTTGGATTCAGTAAACGGCTTAGTGACAAAATTTCACCCCCCCCCATTGAGGTGTTTGCAATCAGCAGGGGGCGTGGCGATTGATTGATGATCTTGGCGATAGGCGGATTGTAGTAGCTGATGACCTTATTCCAGCCGATCGGGGTTTTAGCGCCAATGCTGCAAGAGAGAATGCTGAGGGCGATCGCCCCTGCCAAAACAGCCAGCGCTAACACTTGCTGCCATGAACCAAAAGCATTGGATTCCAGTAGGTTTACCAGGCAATAAGCAACCGCGATTTGAATGCCCAAGTAGCAGGGAATGGCGTATCGCGTAGCGGTGGATCGTTGTCCGCCCCAAATCAGGTCGGGTAGCAGAATTGTGAAAGCCGTCGTGCCAATCAGGGTGAAGACAAATAGCCAAACCCGAATCGAGGTAGATTGCCAGAGCCAGTAGACTGCACCGATTTCCAACAGCAGCACAAAAGCATAGACACCGAAAATACTGGCTGTGTAAGCAAACTGAGAATGAAGTTTGAAGTCTGCATCGAAAAAGATGCGTCTCAAATTCAATGCCCAAACTCTGGCGATCGCTTTCCAGCTAGACGGTCGGTTTGCCCAGGCAGTTGTGGTTTGCACGGAACTGTGGCGGGTGGCGACTGCCCAAATCCAGGGCACGAATGTGAGCAAGGCGACGATTGAAGCCAGCAGATAATGTTCTAAGATTGGCGTCCAGCGAAATTGCTCCACTCCGATCACATAAATGCTGTGCCCGATCGCCACTAGCCCTGAAAACAGGAACGTATACAGCCCCAGGGAAAGCGTCACAGCGTAAAGCGCCCAACTGGCAAAGCTATCGACTCGCATCGCGTAAAGCAACGCAGCGTTGGCTACCAAAATTAACACTGTCCACAGGCTGTACTGTCTAGCTTCCTGGGCAAAGACGACATGCAGGGGCGAGATCGCAACCAGGGCAATCGCCAACCATGCCACATCCGTTGACCCAAATAGCTCCAGGCAAAGCCAGTAGAGGCTGGGAAAGACTAGTAAGCTAAAAATTACAGACAAACTTCTTACGGCCGCTGCCGAACTGCCTACCCATTGCGCCCACAGTCGAATCAGCGTGTAGTACAGCGGCGGATGCTGTGGCTCTTCCTGGGCGAGTCCTCGAATCGTTCCCCAAATGCCTTTTTGATCATTGGGATGCTGAAATTTCTGCAACTCTTGCGGCGTAATTTCCTTGCCGTTAAATGCCTGCTGCATCACCTCTGCTTCGCTGTAGCCAGAGATTCGCAGAGATGTGAAAGCTTCGTCGTACCAATAGAGTTTTTGCCCTAAAGCTGTGCATCGAAAGAAGATGCCTAGAGCGAGGATGGCGATCGCACCAAGTTGAATTTCAGTCATGGAAGGTTTGGATTTCTGAAGCATTGCTGTTCACACAGGTGACCCAGTCGCTACGATTAGCTACGATTGCCCTGGTGAAATTGATATCTATCCCAATAATTCCCCTGATGAAGATCCTGATGCTCTCTGCAACGTTCCCTTACCCACCCACACGGGGAGGAACTCAGGTTAGAACGTTTAACCTAATCAAGTATTTGAGCCAGCGTCACGATATCACCCTGATAACACAACGTTCCCCTGATGTAACTGACTCTGAGATAGAGGAATTGCGGCAGGCAGTTACAGAACTGGTAGTTTTTCCGCGCCCTCAAGCCGCTGCTGGGCAAAGCATCGGTGGCAAGTTAAAGCGCTTCGGCACCTTTTTGGCTGAGGGAACGCCGCCCAGCGTTCTCTCGATTTATTCGCCTGAGATTCAGAATTGGGTGGATCAGGCAGTACAAGCAGGCAAATTTGCAGCCGTGACCTGTGAACATAGTGTAAATGAAATTTACGTGAAGCCAGAATGGCGATCGCAACTTCGCACTATCGTCAACATCCATAGTTCGGTCTATGGCACCTGTAAAAATCAGCTTGAGACGGGCACCTCTGAGAATTGGCTGCGCGATCGCCTCAACCTGCCGCTGCTGCACCGCTATGAACGGCAATATTGCGGCAAATTTTCTACCATCGTGGCGACCACTGAGGAAGACCGGGATCAGCTTCAGCGGTTTAGCCCGAAGACACCGATCGCTGTCATTCCGAATGGCGTGGACTTTTCTGCCTTTCCCTATCGTGCGTCCGATCCGGGAGGACATCGGCTGATTTTTATCGGCGCGATGGACAATACGCCTAACATTGATGCGGTCTGCTTTTTTAGCCAAGAAGTGTTTCCTAAAATCCAAGCCCTTTACCCCGATGTGACGCTGGAGTTGGTAGGTGCCCGTCCCGTGCCGCAGGTGCAGCAATTGGACGATCGCCCTGGTATCACGGTTACTGGGAAGGTTCCCTCGATGGCAGAATACTTGCATCGTGCAACGGTCTGTGTGGTGCCCATGCGAACCGGCTTTGGGATCAAAAACAAGACGTTAGAAGCAATGGCGGCTGGGGTACCTGTGGTAGGCAGCGATCGCGGCTTAGAAGGACTGGCAGTAGATGGCGAAAATGATCCTCTAACGGCTTTGCGGGCTAACCAGGTTGAGGAATACGTCAACGCAATTAGCCGTCTGTTTGAGAATCTAGAATTGCGGGGTCAATTGTCCAAAAATGGTCGATCACTCGTCGAGAACACCTATACTTGGGAACAAGCCGGACAGCGCTATGAGCGGGCAATTGTTGAAGGGTAGAAATCTACGCAGTTTTGGATGGCGAAACGACCACATGACTTAGATTCAGCTTCAGAGGAGCGGCAAAAGCATCAGCCCGTTCCTCCTAAGCGTTCAGGAGGACAGCAGAGAGGCGATCGCGCCTCTCATCCGGTTAAGGTGAATGTGCTGGTTTCTAACCAAAAACGCTTAACTCAGGGAACTCTGTCTGCCCAAAACGGACAATCTACAGAACCAACGAGCAGCACACCTACCCCACCCGCCAAGGTGCCCGTCAAGGTGAACGTGTTGGTGTCGGCTCAATCCAAAAAATCTTCCAAGAAAGCTCAATCGCCCCGAAAGGCAGAACCAGAGTGGCTTGAAGAAGAGGAACTGGACGAAGAGCTAGAGGATGAAGCGGGCCGTCTTGCCATTAATGTCTTAGTTACGCCTAAACCGAAACGAGGATCAAGGATCAAGTCTGCCTTGCTCGTTTCCTTTGTCCTGCTGGGTATGGCGGGAACCGTTGTGGGCGGAGGTTGGCTGGCGGTGCAGCTCATCATCAACCCTGGGTCAGTCAGATGGCTAAGCTGGATGATGCCAGAGTGGAATCGTCACGCACTCCAGCGAGAGGTCATTCAAACGCTGGCTGAGATTGAAGCAGAAGCGACCGAGGCAGGGCGATCGCTAGGCACTCCGCTCTACCTCCCGGCAACGGTAGGGTTGCCGCAGGATTTGCTGATCCCAATTTTGGCGGAATCTGATCACTGTGGTGGCAGGGGGGCGATCGCCTCCGTTCCGTCTGGCTGCGGCAGGCTAGTCGAAGTCAGAATTTATCGTCCGCTTTCAGCCAGGGAGGGAGCGCGCCCTGGTTCCTTTCAACTGATGAGCCGGATGTCGGTAAACGGCCCTGAAGAATTTTTTGTGCTTGACCCGTTTGTTACCTCGCCGACGGCTGTCCCTGGCTCCAATCGGATCATGCCGCTCAGCACTGTCACTCTAATCGAAGGCAATGCTACAGAGCCGGGAATTTGGCTACATCTCAGCGGTGAACGGATGCGGGGCAGCACACGCATCGTCTATGGGCAAGTGGTGCGCTACGATCCGGCAATTCCACAGCTCTATTCTCTAGTGGAATGGACAAGCCCCGCTGGAAAGTTTCCCACCTGGCAGCAGATCACGGGCAGCGAAGCCACAGAACTGGTTGTTAACCAAACGGTTGGGCTGGAGCCAAGCTTCAAGGTTTATCAGGTAGAGAGGTTGCAATCGTCCACTGAACCGATTCGCCTGACACCAATTTTGTTGGAACAAGCTGCTCTTGATAGTCGGACTTATGAAAACGGGCTGACTCTGGCGCGAAATGGGTTGTGGTCGGCAGCACTGCGAACGCTGGAATCCCTCAAGCAGCAGATCGATGCAGCGAATTGGTCAGCTCCAGCCCAAGCTCAGCTAGACCTGATTGCGCTCCATGCCAACGCCACCAAAGCTCAAGCAGAGCGTGATTGGGCTAGCCCCAGCCAGCAGATTTTGGCACAGCTAATTGACGGACGTTGGGGCAACGCACTGCAATTACTGCAAACCACGATTCGCAACGGTTACGATTTGTCGAGTCTGTTGGAGGTTGACTCTGACCGGATTTGGCGACGAGTTAATGCTGCTCTTCAGGTTAACCGCAACCAGCCCGATGTCCAGATTTGGGGCGCTCTAGTGCTAACGGCTCAGCGCGATCGCGCCGCTGCGATCGCCTGGTTGCGCCAACAAAACCCGTCTCCAGATACCAATACCCGCATCCAGCAAGTCCTGAATCTGGTTAATCCCCAATCGGCACCAACGCTTACAGCCAGCCATGATAGCCGCATGATTGGCTCTGCGACCCAGGTTTCTAGCATCAATGCGGTAGATTGGCTGCGCCCCCAAGCTAACAGTCCACTGACCTTAACGGGGCAGCAAGTTTGGTATCAGATCCAGCTTGCTAATTTTCATGATGGGCAGCGCTGGCGGCGATCGCCCTTTTCTGACCTGAACTTACCTTCTACTGGAGCGGCTCAGCGGCTCTGGAGCCTATTGGGGCTAACGAATAATTCGCCCATTCAAATCCTGGTGTGGTCAGCCGATGGTCAGCCTCAAACGATTGAAGCAACCGTCAAAGCGGCTCGTGTTAGCGGCGGCAACCTGCAACTGCTGGCAGCAGGTTCACCGCCATCTAATGCAAATTCATCTGCTGGGCAAGCGCTTTCTCCATTAGCCATTACCCTATCCACCGTCAGTTGGTTGGAGACAGGAAACTTGCTAATGCTGGACGAGTTAAGCCAACAGCAGCCCGACGGAGGGTCAGCGCTACTGACCAATCTTTGGCAGGAATTGCAGCGAGCAGGTCAGGTTCAAGCTACCGATCTGGAAGACCCGGACTTGCTGCAAGAGGTAGGGCAGTGGTCGGTCGAGTTGATAGATTTGACTGGAGATGGACAGCTTGAATCAGTATTTACCTTCAAGCCCAGCCTGCTAGCTGCTTCAAGCTATGTCACCGCTAGCGCTCAGGCGGCAGATCAGAATGAAACTCGAACGCTGATTTTTTCAGCTCAGGGGCAGTTAATTTATAGCGAACTGAGTACCGACGCAGCTCAATTTTTGGTGGCGATCGCCAACCCCGGCGACGGCACAACGGCTTTATTGGTTGCGAATGGTCAAACCTACGGACTACAACGCTGGTCAGCCCAAAATCAGCGGTTTGAATAGAAAAGCTTAGCTGCTTAAGCTACGTTTCCTAGAAAAATTGCCATTGCCATAATTGCAATGGCTCCAGAGGTCAGCAAAACCACAAATAAGGTTGCCTCAATGAAGAAGCTGCCTTCAAAGCTATTCTTGAGAACGGTCACTGCCCCCACTAGCCCAACTAAGAGCAAAATTGAGGCCAGTTGGGTAAAGTCTTCCCAACGATACGCAATCAAAGGATCATGATCCATCACTACGCCATCACTCGTACTGTTAAATTCAATGAGATGTAACCGGATTGTTGAATCCAGTTATTCAACCTGGCAATCTAGTTTTACCAGGTATGCAGATCCTAGATCCTAGTTTGCCTATCGTCCAACTGACTACCTCCAGTTAGTTAAAAAGCGCCTTTACCACCACCGGATCGGGGACACGCTCTCCATCGGTGCGGCGAATTGCGCCAAAGCCAGAGTCATATTCCCACATCGCCCAGCCAATTTGAGATTGCTCTAGCAGCGATCGCACATCTCGCAACCATGCCTCACGCCCCTCTACGGGTGCAGCCCGACGATAAACGCCAAACTCATTACAGGTGACGTGTACCTGATGGGATTGCCCCCACTCTGCCGCCCGCTGGAGGCTTTCCTTCAGTTTTGCTGCATTCCATTCCTCCTCTCCGTAGTCCATCAGCCAGTCCCGAGCTGTTTCGTTTTCGATCTCAGGTAGGATAGCAGCGATCGCCTCTGCATCTGCTGGGTAAGGCACGTTGCGAAAATGTTCCCAGGTGTCTTCTCCCCAGTCTGCTCCCTGGTGAGTAAAAGACATCGGCTGATAGAAATGGAAGTTGTAAACGACGTTAGGGTCTTCCACGGGCGTAATTTGTTGCAGCGCTACGATCGTGTCCCAGTCGTCCTCTACGCGCAGATTTGCTGAAGCAATCAGAGTATGATCGGGTGCGCCAGCCCGCATTTCAGCCAAGAGCCTTTCCTGAATGGCATACCAATCCTGCGGATTTCGGGTTGCAGGCTCATTCATGACTTCCAGAAAAACCTGGTTTGGATTGCGTGAACTTAGGTGTTGAGCAAGCGATCGCCAAAACAAGCCCACTGCTTCAACAAATGATTCTTCCTGATACAGCCGTCGCTTGAATTCCGACCGGGGATGCAAGTCCACAATCACCGCCAAATCTGCCGCCAAAATCTGATCCAGGGCAGCATCAACATAGGGCAAATTTTCTGAATTCAAGCGCTCTGGCTGTTCTTTGTCAAATAGAATTGTCGGATCGAGCGGCAGTCGAATGTGCCGAAACCCAATCTGTTTGATTAGCTGAATGTCTTCAGGCTGGATTCGATTTTGGAAGTTGTCAGCCGTCAACTCTGCCTGAGCAAACCAGTGAGCCACATTGATGCCCTGGGTTAGCCGCTCTAGGCGGGATTGCTCCACGCCAAGCGATCGCATCATCAGAAGAAGCGATAAAAACAGGGCTGCAAACAGCCCAACGCCAAACAAAATCCAAAATTTTCGCTTCATGCAAGCTGTCCGGTTTGGTCTTGCTGAATTTGTCGCTTTTGAGTCGCTCCCGTAATTTTCAGTGCCAGCGTCTCCATTTGAGTGTAGAGCGACTGCGGCAAGAGCCACAGCAGATAGGCGGCAGCAGCGGTAATCAACGTGCGGCGCGGTTCGTCAATCACCATGCGCCAGTGAGTTCTAATCGCCTGATGCAACAGCGAAACGGCATCTTTTCTCAGTTGCAGCGTCACGGCTCTGCGGGCTAGATATCTCAAGTGATAGGCTCTAGCAGGGTTCTCCCATTGCGCGACGATGTCCGGTGCATAAGACCGGGTTTTTTCGATGACCTGCTCCCAGGAATCCTGCTTTTTCATCAGATTAGCTGAAATTCCGGCTGAGTTGACTCGATAAAGGGTCAGAGATTCAGGAATTCCTTCAATCTTCCAGGGCGTTTGAATCGCGATCCGAAACCAAAAGTCGAGGTCTTGAGAACCCTGAAGCCGCTCATCCCAGTAAAAATCTTGGGTGATGCCATGCAGGTTATCCTCAAATTTGATGGCGGCGATCGCCTCTCGTCGCAGCACCGCCGCTGATCCGTTGCCAATCGGATTTCGACAAATTAAATGAGAAATCTCGATGTCTTGTAATCTAGGCATCTGATAAATACCTAAAGCATTGCCCTGCTCGTCAATGAATGCAGAACGGCTAAAACTAACGCCAACTTCGGGTGAGTTTTCGAGATGCTCAACGTGTTTTTCTAACTTTTCTGGTAGCCATACATCATCTCCATCCAGGAATGCAATGTACTCGCCTTTGGCAGCACGAATGCCTGCGTTTCTAGCTGCATTTGCGCCTTGATTGGGCTGACGAATAATCTGAATGCGCGGGTCTTGAAACTGCTGACAAATACTAACGCTCTGATCAGGAGAACCATCGTCAATGATCAAGAGCTCAAAATCAGAGTAAGTTTGATCTAAAACAGACTGAACGGTTACAGCGATGTACTGCTCAACTTTATAAACAGGAACAATTACAGACACTTTTTTCATGGGTTAGATCCAGTTAAATTACAAAGTTGGTTGACTCTTAAAACTTCCGAAGCCACTAACACATCGTAGGTTGGGTGAAGCGATCGCGTAACCCAGCAAAAGCTAAAAGAATGTTGGGTTTCACTCTGTTCTACCCAACCTACGTTAGAGGGTTAACTAATTTAATTATGGAGAAGTTGCCTGTTGAATTTGCTCCTTCTGAATGCGGTCTTTTTGAATTGAGCCTGCTGCTTTCGCTGCAAGGGTTTCAATCTTTGAGTAAAGCGATTGAGGTAATAGGTAAAGCAAATAGGCAGCAAACCAGGTTCTTAGAGTTCGGCGCGGTTCTTCTAACAGAATTTGTTTAGAAGTAGCGATCGCACGATGCATCAAATTTACTGCCATTGCCCCATCTTTGAGCCGAACGGCTGTCCGAGCAAGATAGCGCAATCGGTAGGCGACCCCTAAATCTCCCCATTCTTTTACTAGCTCAGGTGCATAGGAACGAACCTTTTCAAGCACCTGTTCCCAAGACTCCAACTGCTTGAGTAAATTAGCAGAAAGCCCTTCAGCATTAACTCGATAAAGCGTTAGTGCTTCAGGAATTCCTTCAATTTTCCAGGATGTTTGAATTGCAATTCTCAACCAGCACTCAATGTCTTCTGAACGCCGAAAGCGATCGTCAAAATAAGAATCTTCTACTGTTCCATAGAGGCTATCTTGAAAACGAATTTCCTCTAATACTTGCCGTCGAATCACCGCTGCGGAACCATTGCCAATCGGATTACTACGAAATAGATCTTCTACTGTAATATTTGTCAATTTGGGCATTAAGTAAGTATTTAAAGAATTTCCTGCTGAATCGATTAATGCAGAACGGCTAAAGCTAATACCCACTTCTGGCGAATTTTCTAAATGCTCAATGTGTTTGGCTAATTTTTCTGGTAGCCACAAATCATCCCCATCCAGGAAAGCAATATAATCTCCTTCAGCATGGCGTATTCCGGTATTGCGGGCACCCGCCAAACCTCGGTTTTGCTGATGGATAATTTTGATGCGTGGATCAGAAAATTGCTGACAGATCTCAATACTGCGATCGGGAGAGGCATCATCAATTAAGATTATTTCAAAATTTTGATAAGTCTGTTCTAGGAGCGATCGCACCGTCGCCGCTATATACTTTTCAACTCCATAAACTGGAACAATCACAGACGCTTTTTTCATAACAGATTCCTTAGCGTGGTAGTAACAGTAATTTATGCTTGGGCAAGCGCTCGCTGCTTGGCAAAAACATAGCGAGTTGCCCAAGCAGTATAAAGCGGAATAAAGATGGCATGAGCTAATAGAACGGCGATCGCCACACCTACAACTCCCCAATGAACACCGACCAAAATGCTAACGGCAAAGATAGCCGTAAACATGACATTGCCGATTAAACCGAGACGAGTTTCATCAACAGCTGCTAATAAGCTAAAAGCGGCTGAGTCAAAAGCACGAGGAATTGCAGACAGGCAAATCAGAACCAGAATGGGAATAGCAGGTGTCCACTGTTCACCAAATAGGATAGGAACATAAAAAGGCGCAAGACCTGACTGTAGCAAGACGAATGGAGTAATGATTAATCCAATCGTTTTAAGACTCTTGAAGTAGCCTTTCTTGAAGGCAGCAAATTGCGATCGCAGCTTACATAAATGTGGATATAAAGCCGTCATAATCGACTGAATGATAGTCAGACTAATTCCTAATCCTGCATTGTAAGCAAAGAAATAAGTTCCTAGCTGTGTAACGCCTAAGAAACGACCGACTAGCAAATAATCTAAATTTTCTCTCAAGGTTTTTAATAGATTAATCCCAAGAATGTTTATGCCGAAATTAAAGATTATGCCCCACTTCTCGGTCGTAAATCCTTTATTAGGTCGCCAGGGATGATTCATTAGATAAATGACGAACTCGATTGGTGCTGCTAAGAGTCTCGGTAAAACAATTGCCCACATTCCCATGCCCATAAAGGCAAATACTGCGGTCAAAATGTTTGCCGTTCCATAACGTGCTGCTTGGGCGATCGCGATCGTCTTAAACCGATTTTCTCTCTGGATTAAAGCTGACTGTACCCGCCCAAATGGGCTAACCAACAATGTTAGAGCCAGCACACAAATAGGTAGAATTAGCTGGTCGTCGTTATAGAACCAGGCAACTGGAAAAGCTGCAATGCACTGAAGCAAAAATAATGCTGCGTAAATGATCCAGTTTAGCCAGTATGCACCGATCGCAGTACTCTCTAGGCTTTCATCATCAGATTGAATGACTTTAGCAAAGATGCCGATCTTGGTAAAAGTTTGAGTAAATTCGTAAGTGGTTAAAACCAATGCCGCCAAACCGTAATCGTGGGGCGTTAGAAAGCGCGGCAGAATTACTGTTGCCGCCAACCGGGAAACTCGAATTGCTAATTGGGCAATACTTAACCAGCCCAAGTTGCGAGTGAAATCGTTGTTGACTACTTTTTTAAGAACTAACTGTTTCACACTTTCGAGCTTTGGAGGTAAAACAGTTCTGCTTACAGATTGCTTGTCTTCTCTAGAGGAATTAAGCAATCGCTTCCGAAAGTTGGATTGGTAGACTCTTCGTTTAATTCCAACACTGAATTGTCTAACGAAACTCACAAAGATAACCCCGACCGCAACGTCAAAAAATAAGTTCCTGTATTCAATTTGCTTTTGATACTGACACCATTGGAAAGTTCTTCCCTAGAAATTGAATGAAACGACGGGCAGTTCCCTGAGGGAGAAATTTTACGGTTAGCAGTTTGAGAACTAAGCGTAGGGTTTCGCGGTTCAACAAAATTTTGGGAGATAGTTGAATAGCTTTTAAGAGCTTTCGCTGAGCTTGCTGAACTCCCTGGCGATCGCTTCCATTAAACAAACACTGTTTCGCTAAATACCGATAAGCATTAGCCAAACTTTGATTCTTTAAATACTGAAGCTCTGGGGGTGCTGCCTTGAATGCCCTTTCAATTACAGTCAAGTTTGCATTTTCCATGACCTCAATTTTGGAGGTCATCGACTGAGTAGAACGGCGATACAGAATGTGATATTCAGGAACTACAGCAAAGGGACACAAAGCTGCTAAGCGTAGGTAGTAGTCCCAATCTTCAACGGATTTTAGATTAGGGTCAAACTCTCCCGCAGCTTGAACAAACTGCCTACGAATCAGAATGTTGGAACCGCTAGAAATAAAATTGCGAATAAGCAATTTAGGATAAATATTTCCCTGCCAGTGAAGTGGCTCCCAAGCATAAAGAAAATTGCTGTTTTCATCAATAAAAGCTGTCCAGCTATAGACAACCCCTGCTTCTGGATATGCTTGTAATGCTTTAAGCTGAGCTTCTAGCTTGTTGGGTTTCCATAAATCGTCGGCATCAATGAAAGTAATAAACTCTCCTGTAGCCCTTTGAATGCCGCGATTTCGCGCTACAGGCAATCCGCCATTTTCGTAGGAAAAAACTTTAAGTCGAGGATCGTTAATCGTGTTGAGAAGCTCAATGGTGCGATCGTTTGAGCCATCGTTAATCACAATCAATTCAAAGTCAGAAAAGGTCTGCGCCTGAATAGATTCAATCGTCTCAAGTATGGTCTTCTCAGCATTGTAGACTGGAACGATCACAGACACACACGGCATGATATGAGCCTCTACAAACTAGGAATTAAAGTTTTGTTGCTATAGGGAGCAAACAACCGTTTGCCCCTACTCAAGCTTGAGATTGATTGAGTTGAGGTCTGAGGTGAGAAAAAAGTGCTGGAAATGGCTCCTTAAGGGCGATACCTAGCATGATTAAGCCTGGCCAATAGAGGTAGGCTAGAGTTTCCAAATTCTCGCCAAATGAGAAGAGAAGTAGGATCAGAAGTACAGCTAATCCTGTTTGAGCAGCCTTACTTTTTTGGGCTTTGATAATTAGTTCTACAAAGCTGTACAACATTGGAATCGCTAAGGCAATAAAGCCAACAATCCCATGTACGTAGAGCAGTCCTAGCCAGGTGTGGTGGCTACCAATGGGCATAAAGTTTGTTACGGCCGGACCACGCGGAGCTTTGATTCCATGTCCCCAAATTGGGGCTTCTTGCCATTGATAGAATGCCATTCTTGCCAGGAGTCCCCGAAGGCTGGAAGAGGAAGCTCTTTGGCTGTCAAAATAGTCTTTAAAGTCTCTTGCGTAACCAATTAGCTGAGGTCCAAAAAGACCAGCCGCAAAGCTAGAGAGTCCGGTCGCAATTTGTACACTGGGGCGGCTGAGATTAGCGGCGATCGCCTTCAAAAACGGCAAACTTACAAGGCATAGTAAACCCAGTCGAGAAGCCGAACCCCAAACCATGAGCGCGCTAGAAAACATGCCGATCCAGCGCCATTTTTTGTCAGCATCTTGGCTCGCTAGACAAAAGTAAATGTTGCCTGCAAAGGCTAGAGCAGGTGCCCAGGGCGCAAAGATGAGCAAACGAACTTCGCCCTCTTGCCGCAAAAACAAGCTGACATTATAAAAACGTTCGCTGTTTCCGCCGATCTTAGCCATCAGCGAAACGTTATACAAAGGAGTTTCAATTCCCGTTGTGCTCAGCAGGTAGGCAATTGGAATCAGCACCAAACATTGCAGACACAAAATGCAAATTGCCCGGTAGATTAGCTGCGGTCGAATGTTGAGGCAGCCAATCAGCGGAAATAACGCTAACAATGCCCAGGTTCGCAGGAAGAAGTTGATAAATGATTTGATGATTTTGGCGTCATCGTAGTTGAAGTTGATGTGTCCGATGATTAGCGCTAAGCCAATCATTAGCATTGCTCCAATCCACACCCAAACTCCTAGTGGAATTGAAATTCTTTGGTCAGCAGGGGTTTCGTCTGTTTGTTGCCAGAGTCGCTTAATTACGTAAAGGGCTAAGAGCCAAGCAAGGGCAGGTCCAGTAACAAACAAAGCTCCGATGAAATACAGCCCCATGCTGCCAATAATGTAGTACCAGATTACGGTTTCTTCAAAGTTTTGGGGTTTCATTGAAGGGGGAGAGAATGGTTTGCAGTCAGGCTATTTGTCTTCAGCATTAACAATGGATACTTCTGGAGCAGACTCATGCTTGGCTGAACCATTTAACTCATGTGGCTTAGGAGCTAGTAATGCTCGCAAGGTTTCAATGTCAATGTAGGGCTGAGGTGCTAATGGCTGGGACGGCTGCCCTGCTGTTGCAACGGTTGCATCTGCCAGCGGTCTACGAGGTCTGAGCCAGAGCGCAATAATGGCCATACTAATCAGTAGAGAACCAGCGGCTGTACCCAAGAGAACCAGGCTGGACCGAGGAGAAGCGGCGGATGCAGGCAGGCTGGGTTGATTGATTAGCTGAACCTGCGGGTAGGAGCCATAAATATCAGACTGGCTCAGATCTAGACGGGTAATCGTAGAAGAGAAAACGGCTTCGGCGATCGCCACATCACGAGACAGCGCCTCTAACCTGGAGCCGTACTGGGTCATTTGGCGCAGCCTGCCTTCAAGCTGAGCAATTTGGCGATCGAGTTCTGCGGCTTGTGCGCTCAAACCCTGACTGTCAACTTGGGCAGAAACGGTTTCCTGAAACAGGTTTTCCCGAGCTGAGGAGCGCTGCTCACCCTCACCCAGGTTAAGCTGTGCCAGAGTTGTCTGATCAACGGGTCGCCCTAAAACGGTGCTGCCTCGCTGTAGCATGGCGGTTCTGGCAGCTTCTTGGCGAGTTCGCTCTCGCACAATCATGGGATGGTTGGGACCAAACTGGTTTGACAGCACACTTAGAGCAGCGCTGGCTTCGCTATAGTTGAGCAAATTTCTTTGAAAAAGCTGGTCCGCACTCAGGCTAAAGGCATCTGCCGCTTGTCGGGGAGAGACGTTTAGATTGCGAGAAAGCTGCCCCAGACGGGCGTTGGACTGCTGCTGCTGGGCCGCGATCATGGCGCGTTCGCGACGCAGTTCTTCCAGGTTGGTGGAAATCTGGTCAATTTGCATGTTTGAGCTTAAGCCCGATTCAGCCTTAAACGCCGACAGTTCGTTTTGGGCTAGCTCTAGTTTTGCCTGAGCGTTTGCCAGTGCCGTTTGCACGCCTGCATTTTTTTGTGAAACTTCTTGAATCCGAAGCTGGCTCAGGCTTTCTTCCAGGGACTCATACAAAGCTTGAGCTTTGCGTTGAGCCTGTTCGGGCGAGTCGCCCTCCATCGTGACTGAGATCAGGGTGGTGTTATCGACGATTTGCACTTCTGGTGTGCCAAACTCGCCTCTGGTTAGCCCGATTTTTTCGGCTGCGGCTTCAATCACAGCACTGCTTGTGAGAATGAACTTATAGTTTTCGCGCGGGTCTTGAATGTCGGGGTTGTTGTAGGGCGATCGAATCTCAGAGGTGGTGTCACCAATGTCGGGCAAAGCGACGCGGGTAGTGGTGCCAGCAGAGGGTAGGGCGATCGCCCACTTGCTTGCGTAGTCTGGCTTTGCCATCTTTAGATAGGCGAATGCCAGTCCCCACAATAGTGCATTAGCTGCCAGTCCTATCAGCAGATAGCGCAGCCAGCGACCGTGAGAGGGGGTCGTTTCAGGAACATAAGCCGGAATTGCAGGAGACGTTGTCATAATGTTCAACTCATTTAGCTAAAGGGTTAATCAAAGAATGGGGCTGCAAGAATTTAGTCAAAGAAGATTGAGCGGAGGGTTCTAAACGGGTTAAGGATATTGCCAATAAAGTCGAGTACACCTGTTGTGTTGGTCACGGCTGAGTCGTAGCAAACGATGCTGTCTTCAGGCATGAGGTAAGGGTTAATCTCGGTGTCGTTAGAGTTTCGTAGCAGGTCTTCAACTTTGCGATCAAAAACTTCGGTTTGCCCTGTACTGCGGTTGGTTTGAATGAGCGTAACGCGCCGATTGGCATTGGTCGATCGCGTTCCACCTGCACATTGGGCCGCCACAACCGCCTGAGAAAAGCGTGAACCGTAGGCAACTTGAGTCACTTCGCCATTGCCACCGCTGCCGCCTGGGGTGGTTTGGTTGGAGAGGAAGATGGCGATCGCTGAAGGGGTCACCTGCGAGGGGCGCACCAGTTCTGGCTGGATTTGGGTCAGTTCCGGCACAACAATCTGATCGCCTGCAATCAGCGCAATGTCTTCGACGGGTTCGCCGCTCAGCACGCCCGACAAATCGACGACTATTTCTTCATCGCCGCGAATTAAGCGAACGTTTTCGATGTCGGCTTTGGGAGTCAAGCCACCTGCCCGCCGCAGCACAGAGGTGAGATAGCGCCCAACCGGATATTCTCCCGAAATGGTGAAAGGTTCAGTTTGAGTTTCTTCCACAACTACATCGCGGGGTGCCGCTTCGGAGGGGGTTTGATCGGTGACCAGAATGCGACCCGGTTCAAAAGTTGCACCTGCTACTGTCACCTGCACGGGGCCCCAATCCACAACCTGAGCCGTCACCTGAAGGAACTGAGGCTGAAATAAACCGCCGCTCACTAGAGAGTCGGTTAGTTGCTCTTGCACTTGAGCGACCTCTAAGCCCGCTGCTGGCATTGGCTCGAGGAAGGGGACTTGCAGCGTTCCGTCTAGGTTGACCTCATAAATGCCGCTGAAGCGGTAGGTTTCAGGAATGGCATCGTCAGCCGGAACCGAAATCCGAATGCGATCACCTGGTGACAGCGGTAGCGCCCAACTGAGCGCCGGAACTGCCAGCATTGCTGCCGTTGCAACAGATGTAAGTAGAGAGAACCTCAAACCCTTAATCATGGAATTCACCTGACTTGAAAAAATTAGATTGTCCAGACCGATCAACCTGTTTGACTTAGCCGATTGATGAGTAGCTCAGCCTTTGGAATCTCAAGCGTCTGGAGTGTTTAGCCTGTTTAGGCGTTTGCTCTCGCTGTGAAACCACTTTTGCAGGCACACCCACAGCCACCGAATAGGGTGGAACGTCTTTGGTGACAACGGCTCCTGCGCCAATCACGCTGCCCTGGCTGATGGTGACTCCGTCCATCACCTTGGCTCCATAGCCCAGCCAGCAGTCGTCTTCAATCACAATGCCTTCGTAGGAGTGCCCTTGCTCGACGATGAGCTGAGTTGGGTCGGCATAGACGTGATTGTTGGCAAAGATGCCGACGTGTGGCGCGATCAAACAGTTTTTGCCAATTTTGATAAACAGACCCGATAGGCAACTGTAGGGTCCAATGGAAGTGCGATCGCCAATTTCGATTTTGCCGCCTTCACCGGGATGTACTTTGACATTTACACCTCGACCCAAACAGGCGCGATCGCCCAAGCAAATTTTGGTGTTTCGCCTGACGTTTCTCAAGCGAACATCGCGGTCAATTCTGACTCCATACCCCAACTCGATTGAATTCGCGTTAATCAATTCAACTCCCGTTTCAATTTTGGTAGACTTTCCGATTCGGCCTAAAATGCTGCGGTATGCCAGATTTCGCAATGTCCTTCCTGGGGAAAGAGGTATCCACGAAAAGAAGACAACGACTAAAACTTCTTTCCAATGAGTGAGTTGTGCTAAAAGCTTTTCAGTGTTCATGCGGACTTCGTTCCTAACTGCAAATCATCAAATGTGAATTAATAGCGACACTGACTAGCACTGGTGTTCCTAATCCATCCGCCCATCAAGGGGGAGTGACTAGGGCTGTAATTGCACTCAACTCAGATGTATGAAGCTTGGTGTCGTTCTCATTAACCCTACGCCGAACGACCTTGGCGGGTATTCCAGTCGCAATTGAATACGCTGGAATGTCTTTTGTTACCACGGCATTTGCGCCAATGATGCTGCCTTCGCCAATCGTGACTCCGTCTAGCACTTTGACGCCGCTGCCCAGCCAGCAGTTGTTTTCAATCACGATGCCTTTGTAGCTTTGTCCTTGCTCTCGAATGCTGCGGGTGAGCTCGGTAAACACGTGACTGCTCGCAAAAATGCCAACTTGGGGAGCAATCAAGCAATCGCGTCCGATGCTAATCTGGCGACCTGAGAGACAGGTGTAGGGACCGATCGCCGTCTGCTGCCCGATCTCAATTTGCCCCCCGTTGCCGGAGTGCATTTTGATATCGACTCCACGATTGAGGGTGACGCGATCGCCAATCCGAATTGTGTTTTGCCCAATGTTTCTGATCCGGACGTGGCGATCGATTTTGACGCGATCGCCCAGCTCCAGACAATCAGCATTGATTAGCTCAACCCCCGGCCGAATCTCAACCGCAGCACCAACTCGCGCCAAAATCGCTCGATACAGCAGTCGCCGCAGCGCCGTACCGACTGAGAGTGGCACCCAGCCTACTAGCGTTGTCAGAATTGCTTCTTTGTAGTGTGTCCAGCGAGATTGAGGAAGTGGGTTTGCAGCAGTCATCACGTTCACCCGTATGTTCAAAGTCTTGTAAGTTGGGAAGATCCAGCAATTTAGTGATTTATCCGGCTAAGCCTCGCACTGGAGCGCGATCGCCTGCTCCCATTGAGGTTGTATCAGCCCAGGAATTACCCGCCGCAGACTGTTTTGCCAGCACGCTCTGGTAGACCATCAGCGACTCTGCTGCCTCCATGCTGATCGTGCGGACAGGCTGAATTCCGGCTCGTAGCTGATTTAAGTAGCCTTCGTCCAGCGTCAGTCGCGCAAATGCCTCTGCCCAAGCGCCCGGATCGCTAGCTGCAACCAACAGCCCATCTACCCCGTGGTTCACCTTTTCAGCAATGCCGCCCAGGTCAGAGCCAATCACGGGTAACCCGTGTGCATGAGCTTCCAATACCACAACTGGCCCCGTTTCTAGCCACTGTGAGGGAACTGCTAGCACGTCAAATCCAGCCAACGCCTGGGGCAATTCTGACCGCGACAGTTCTTTCGCAACGCGAATACGCGAATCGTCGCCAATCCGGGCAGTGATGCGTTCTCGATAGGCAGCATCTTGCGGTACGCCGTGCAGAATGAGTTCGATCGGAAAGTCTTCTGGTAGTCGTTTGATTGCTTCTACTAAAACGTGAATGCCTTTGTCGTGTGCCCAACGTCCCAAAAAACCGACCCGAAGGCGATCGCCCCGTTTCACATGAGCTACTTTTTGCTGAGCAAACGTATCCGAGATGCCGTGCTTCAGCAAAAACAGCTTCTCTTCAGGAATGCCATTGATCATCAATGCCTGCCGCACCCATTCGCTCATGACGATGATGCGATCGGCAAATTGCGCCATTTCCTGTAGCCCGTACTGACGCGCTGCCACAAATGCAGGAATGGCGATCGGTCGCAGCGTTGCTTCTGCTACCGAGCGAAAACTTCCTGAGTTGAGCCGCCGCAAGATTCCTGCTGCTGCCACGCTAATCGGCATTGGCGTATGGCTCAACCCCCTAACAATTGCGGGTGGTAAATCAGACGAAACGCCACAGCAGCGGCTACAGCGCACCACGTCAATTTTGCCGTCACAGGCTGTTTCCCCGTGCAGCATCATGGTTTGGCGCTGGCAAATTGGTTGGGGCAGCCGCACCGACACCACCGTCGCCATTCCCAGTTCCTTCGCCAGACGCAGATGGGGTAAGCCACATTTGGGTGTCCACTGGTGCTGGTGATACACATCCGCTTGTTGGGCTTTGAGCCATTGAGCAAAGTAGTCGAACCCACCGTGGGCGATCGCCCCATGATTGGGCTCAGACTTAGGCTGCGGAGACACTGGATAGCGATAAACTTCCGTGTCCCGGTAAGTGTAGTGATCTTCGGTTGGTAAATCCTGTGATGCCGCAACTTTGCTCTCTACGCCGAGGGACTTCAGCACAGGTAGCAGTTCGCTCAGGTGAATGTGAATGCCACCACACTTCTCTGGAAAATATCGAGCAACGGCTTGAATCGTTTTCATCAGAACGCACCAAATCAGTTATCGAGGAGGGGAGAGGAAGCTGAATCTAAGTCCCTCTCCCCAGGAAGACGGATTTAAGGAAGCAGGACTACTTGACTAGAGGTAAACCTACTAGCGGTTTGCCGTCTGCATATTCCAGTGGCTTTCCGTCCAGATGTTGAGGAAGCGGTGCTTCCATCATTTGTAGAATCGTTGGAGCCAAATCAACCGCATGTCCTTCTGTCAAGCTGGTTCCAGCTGGAATGTCTGGACCTTGCGCCATAACAAATCCTCTCGCTCGATGTGCGCCGCTGCGGTTGTAGAAGACGGGTCCAAAACGACCGTAGGTGGGGCTATCAACCGTATCGACCGCAGAGTCTTCCCACATCACAGCCAGGTCTGCGTCGGGCAGCTTAGGATCGGGGTCAAGCGGATTTTGTCGTGTCCGCACGATACCTTTGACGACGGGCTTACCTGTTCTTGCATCGGTAAGTTCCTTCAGTTGCTCAATTAGCTGATCGCACACTGCATCATACTCAGCCAAAGGCACTACACCGTGTGCTTCCCGTCCTGCCAGATTGATCCGAATGTAGCCATCTGAGAAACCAGGCAGATAGAAGGCTTTCATCTGCGGCCAAAACGGCTTGTACCAATGTGCTGGATGCCAGTCGTACAGGTTTGTCTGAGCTGAACCGCGCAGTTTGGCTAACTGCTTGTATGCCTTCATCAGCAACCGCGTTGGCAAGATTGGTTCTAAGGCTCTAAACAATCGGGCAATGGGGTCAGGGTCGTCCTTGAGCTGGTGAATTTGCTTGTACCAGTGTTCAGATTTTTTGGGGGCGATCGCCTCCGACAAAGGCGCACCCATTGCCTGCGACTTCAACATCGACTTGCCCGGAAAGCTAAACCGATAGAGAAACTCAGGCAGCATCACCATACTGAGCAAGTCAGCAGAATTCGTCCCCATTCCATGCACTGAGAAAATCAGCACATAGGCATCCTTAGGAACTTCAGCCAAAATTGCTCCTAGAGATTGGTCAATCGTTTCAAAAACATCCAGTAGCGGATCAGTTGCACTTGGCTGATAAAGCGGATGATCAGGCTGGCTCAAATGCCACAGATAATGCTGCGCCGTATGAGGTTCCCCAATATCCGTCAAAAACAGATCCCACGTTTCACGCCCCAGCAAGTCCCGAGTGATTGCAGTTCGACGCAGAATGCCATCTGTAAGCGATCGCCGCAAATGCTCTACCGAGTCTGAGTTGTACCAGTCCGAGCGATCCTGGTGGTGCAAAACATCAATCGGATAGTCCCCATACTTTCTGATCAGCTCTTCTCTCAATCCTTCAGGTTGAGACGCAGGAGCCACCATGGGTGCATGGGCACCCCAGGCCAACACCTGCAACCCATTCACCTGATCTGACAAAGCCGTTTGCGGCATGTCAAACATTGCCACCCGATGATCAGACCCAACGGCGTAAAAGGGAGGATATTCCGCATAGTCGTAAGCACCGTAATCACCGATCTTGCTAGCCTCATAAGTTTGAGGATTGAACTTGTATTTAGACCAGTAGCCCGTCTTGTGCGGCAAACAACCCGTCAAGAAGTTTGTCCAGGCAGATTCGCCCTTGTAATACTCCATGTTGACCAGCCGCCCATATGCCCCCTGCTGCTGAAACTGTCGCAGGTTTTTCAAATACCCCTGAGACATCCATTTCTCCAACAAAACCGGATCCGCCGAGTCTAAACCAATTGCAACAACCGGATGCTTCATAGCTTTGTTCTTACCTAGTGATGAATGAATGAACGTAGCGTTACTTCGCTAAAATCAACGTCTCAATCAACGGTCTTCCCTCAAAGTGAGGAGGGATCGATGCACCCATCAGGCTTAAAACGGTTGGAGCGAGATCTAGCGCATGTCCTTCTGGCGCACTAGAACCTGGCTCAATTCCTGGGCCCTGCGCCATCAAGAATCCATCGCTGCGATGGCTCCCGGTGCGGCTGTAGGGAACGGGCCCAATTCGTCCCAATTCAGGACTATCTACAACATCAGTGACATGCTCTTCCTGCCAAATGATTACTAGGTCGGCATCGGGCAGCTTGGGGTCACGCTGGTCTGGCTGCTGGCGCGTGCGGACAATCTGCTTCACCATGGGCTGTCCTGTCCGCGCGTCTTTCAGGTTGTAAAGCAGTTGGCTCAGTTCGTCACACAGCGCTTCATACTCGGATGGTTCAACAATGCCTTCTGGCTCACGACCTTTGAGGTTAATGCGAATGTAGCCTTCAGAGTAGCTAGGCAGCGCGAATGCCCGCATCTGCGACCAAAATGGCTTGTACCAAACCGCAGGTTGAAAGAACAGTGCGTCGCCCTGCTCAATTAATTTGAAGGGGGAAACCAGCTCAGGCTGTGAATCTTTGCCAAATAGCGGCTCCACATGTTTGAACAGCTTATTAGGCAGCTTTTGCCGCAACCAGCTTCTAAGCCGATTTGCATCGTGCTTTAAGCCCCAGACTGCACCAATCCAGCCACGCTCAACTCGCCCTTTAGTAATCGGTTCTGATGGCGGAGCACCTAGCTGCCCAGGAGCCAGAGCCGGTTTGCCAAAGTTAAACCGATAAAGCAGTTCCGGCAAAAACACCATGCTGGGCAAATCCATCACGTTGTTGCCCATGCCATGTGCTGCAAAGACGACTACTTGAGCATCTTTGGGCGCTTTGTCTAAAATTTCTCCGATCGCCCGGTCTACCGACTCAAATACCTCTAGCAGTGGATCGCCAGAAACTTGATCTTTGTAAGTGTCATACAGAGGGTGACTAGGTTGGCTTAGATGCCAGAGATAGTGTCCCGCAGAGTGAGTTTCACCAAAAATCGTGAGAAACAGATCCCAGGGTTGGCGCTGCAACAAGTCCTGACAAATGGCTGAACGACGAGCAATTCCTACCTGAATGTCTGACTGTAATCGCTTCAATGCTGCTACATTCATGCAGCTCGCGTGGTCCTTCCGCAATCTGGGATGTTCGCCGTGTTTTTGTATCAGTTCTTCTAATAAACCTGCGGGTTTTGAGTGGCTAGGTGTAAGTGGTGAATGTGCACCCCAAGCTAAGACCTGTAACCCGTTAACCTGCTCTGAAAGAGTGGACTGCGGCATATCAAATACTGCAACCTGATAGTCATCTCCTAGGGCATAAAAAGGATGATGTTCAGAGAAATCGTAAGCTTCGATTTCTTCTACTTCATAGGTGCCTTCGTAGAACTTTACAGGTGCCCAGTAGCCTGTTTTCTGGGGAGAGCAGCCTGTTAGGAAAGTTGTCCAAGGAGTTTCAGCACGATAGTAATCGAAGGTTTTGAGGCGAGTGTAGAGTCCGCGATCGCACAATTGCTTTAAGTTCTTCAGATGCCCTTGCGACATCCAAGTTTCGATTAACAATGGGTCTGCAGCATCAAGTCCAATAGCGATAACAGGATGATTCATAGGTGTCCTCACAGCGGTAATAAAACCAGATAAAACCAGACCAAAAAATTAACTCTAGCTATTGTGAAAAGCCAAGCCAAGTTATTCGATATTCCCCAAAAATCTAAACCTTGGCTGAAAGGTTACTAGTTTGCTTTGGAGATTTGTACTGCTCTGATTCCAACCCCAAAGCGATTGGAATTTTGTAAAGGTTGAATCTTTGCTGCAAAATTAGCCAAAAGAAATAAACATCATCTACCAGATACCGTTTCCAGAGTCTTCTCGGCTCTGAGATAAGTCGGTAAAGCCATTCAAACCCAACTTCACTCATCCATTTGGGTGCTCTACGCTTATACCCTGCTTCAAAGTCGATCGTTGCCCCAATCGCCAGAAAAATCTTGACCTTAGGCAGCTGATCTTTATATTTGCAAATCCATTTTTCTTGTTTGGGTGCACCTACTCCAACTGCCAAGACCGTTGCTCCTGAACGGTTGATGATATCTATAATTTCTTGGCACTCTTCCTCATTCTTCTCAAAACCAAAAGAAGGAGAATAGGAACCTACAATAATCTGTCTACCAATTCTTTTATTGATTCTATTTTGGGCTTTGCTAGCTACACCAGCAGCAGCACCTAGCAGAAAAATTTTGATTTCTTGATTTTTTTTGTGGTACTCGTAAAATGCAGGAAAAAAATCAGAGCCGGAAATCTTTTCTTTGATAGGACTCCCCAAGAACTTGGATGCAAATAACAGAATTTTGCTGTCGCAAATTTTATAATCCGCAGCAGCATAAACCTTAAGGAAATCCGAATCGCTTTGCAGCTTGATTAAGTGATCTACATTAGGCGTAAAAACAACACCCAGTTTTAATTGATTTAGCAATTCTGTCCTAGATAAATTGCTAATAGACAGGTTTAGAATTTTGACCTCTTCCGTCATCTGGAATTTACCCCTTTTGACCTCACGACCCATGTTCTTTTCTACTTGAATAACTTCAACTGCTGACTAATTTGATCTTTCACGATAGCTGAGGCAAAGCTTTAACTTGCAGCACGAGATAGCCTATGAGAACTTACAGTTCTCTCAAGCAATCATCACTATCGCAGAATGAAGACTCTGGAAACTCCTGAACATAGCCTAAAAGAGCGATTCATCTGAATCAAATTTCTTCAAGGCAGCAGTTTGAGAAAAGCCTATGCTATTGGGAGGAGTCATGAGATGGTAATGTCGCCCTGTCCTCGCCTCTTGACCGCTTAGAGTTTGGTGAAGAAGATTCTGGAAACTTTTAGTTAGAAGTTATCGGGGGACAAGATCATGAGTCCTAAAAACTCTTGAGTTCAGCGTGATGTGCTCTTAATTTGCCTTTGCACATATGTAGAGAACACTCTAGTAACTTTGCTTGCTCCAGGTTAGAACTGCTCAAATCAAGAATTTGTTTTGAAACCAGTTGTGGAGTAATTACTAATTAAGTGTATCTACGCAAGGTATTAAGAGGACATGCGAAGAAATATCGCACAGTTTTTATTACTAGATCAACGATTCTGCGCAACTTCACCGAACACTCATATTACCTTTACAGATTAATACTACGTATACGGAGAGTGGGATGTGATCAATTCTAGTTGGCTTGAAAATAATTCCCGATTCTTCTAATAATACTTCCGTAAATCCTTGTAATTTGGATTGTTTTCCTTGTTTCAAAGATTACAAAAGCAGGAGGTTAACACGATGAAGCTAACTCGAGAAGCTAATTTTTTTTTCTCGCTTCTACCTTTGGATAGATTGTAGACGATCGCCCGATATAATTTTCCACTCTGAACTGAAACAGCATTGCTTCTAGGACTGCCCGTAGAAGGTCTGAGATGCCCAAATGCCTGGTGGAAGAGACTTACAGCAATTTGCTAGGCTTCTACAAACAGCTCAAATAGCACCTTAATCGTCTTCACGCTGAGAATCGGAAGACCCGAGTTCTTCTAATCTATATCTATAGATAGAAGACGGCTTGATGGAGTTTGTATTCCTGATTAACGCTCTTTTGTGCAAAAGGAAAGCTGTTTCATCTGCCTACTTCATTCTCAGCAGCATCTACCTAAAGGAAGTGAAACAACAGTTTTTCTTCCACTTTATAAATAATTTAAACAAGCTGGAAAATACTGATCCCGCAATAAAGTTTTGGATAAGTCGTCTTGGAAACTGTTTTGTCTTCAAGAAGTGAATATATGTTTAGGTAATTAAACCTGAGTGAATACACGCTTTATCTCAATACGACAGCGATAGCAAGGAAATAAACTATGCAATCTACACTTTCACCTAGGATCGCCGATTCCTCTCAATCCCAAGCGTTAAAGCTCAGTTCTCTTCACCCTTCTGTAACCTCTAACTTCAAGCGGATACTCGACATTGGTGGAAGTCTTATTGGGTTATTGGTTCTAGCCATCGTCTTTGTACCCATCGCGATCGCCATCAAACTCGACAATCCTGGCCCCATCTTTTTTGTCCAGAAGCGTTGCGGTCTACAAGGGCAGGTGTTTCACCTAGTGAAGTTTCGCTCAATGGTCACGAATGCAGACGAGCTAAAGGCGCAGATTAAGAATGAGGCAAAAGGGCTAATCTTCAAAAATCGTCAAGACCCTCGCATTACCAGAGTAGGTAAGTTTCTACGTAAAACCAGCCTGGACGAACTGCCCCAGTTCTGGAATGTGCTGATGGGTGACATGAGTTTGGTTGGAACTCGTCCTCCCACCATTGATGAAGTATCTCAATATAGCGATCGTCATTGGCAACGCCTGAATGTCAAGCCTGGAATTACCGGCGAATGGCAAGTCAATGGTCGTTCTGCCATTGAAGATTTTGAGCAGATTGTAGATTTGGATCTGCGCTACCAGAGCCGTTGGACTCCCCTTTACGACCTGTTCGTGATCTTTAGAACTCTCTACGTGGTTTTCGCGAGGGTAGGAGCATTCTAAATAAGTTTAAGTTCGTCTCTCTAATAGGCAGCAAATTTGTATTACGAATAAGTAGATTGTTACGGGGGCTTATGCCCCCATTTTTGTTCATAGCGTTTCTACGTGAAACTGCATGTTTTGAAGATCAAAAAGAATTAGTATCAACTGATATCATTTAACAGGCAGATATTAGAGTTTTTAGAAATACATCTCTAGGGAGATGTAGCCAGTCTGCCTGGGGAACGATGTGTCTCTATTATTCAAAGTGTTATTCTTCAAATCGAAAGGTTAACTTTACATCATTTATAAAGGAGTACAAACATGAGTATTGAAGATAGAGCAAAAGCAATTGCAAAAAATGTTGAAGGTAAAATTCAGGAAGCAACCGGTGATGTAACCGGTAATCCCAGAGATAAAGTTGAGGGTCAAGATAAGCAAAGCCAAGCAGCAGCAATGCATGCTGTAGAGGATGTCAAAGATGCAGCAAAAGACATAATCGACAGAGCTTAGACAGAAAAACTTTAGCTTTGCTGATTAGCACAAAAGGTTGCTAAGTCGTCTTAGACCACACTTTTCACACCTCACCTTAAAAGCCTAATTTCTAATGTGTAATGCCCAAAGCGTTACCGGCTCAGAGATTAGGCTTTTTCCTTTACATAAAGTATTTAATATCAATCTTCTCTAAGGCTGTCCGTTGAAGAAATAGTTTTGAAAAAGGTAGTAGACAGCAGAGTTTCTCAAAATATCGCTGTTTGTCATATCAGGTCCTAGCCCTACTCCAATCCTTGATGTAAAAACTCGTTATTTGCTTTCGTCCCTCAACCTTGGGGTTTGACTCAAGGTTAAACACTTCCTGTAATGTTTGCTTTACTTGATGTAAGGGTTGGCATTAGCTTGCCATTTAGCAGAGAATAACAAGCAGACTGAACAACCATCAGAGCGGTTACGTCTATCATCCAGCATCTACTAATTGTCCAAATTGTGAATCCTTAGGGCTGCCAGTTGCGTAATGCTTCTGTGCAATGCCTTTGCTTTCGCTTTCTAAGGAGGTGCGTACTGTGGCGGATAACGACTACCTCAAGTTGATTGAGCAAGGAATAGAAGTTTGGAACCGCTGGAGAAAGGAAAACCCTGCGGTTAAACCAGATTTCAACAGAGCATACTTTTTTGAGGCAGATTTAAGTAAAGCTGACCTGAGTGATGCTAACCTCAGTCGCGCCTGCTTAATTGGGGCAAATCTGAAAGGTGCAAACTTATCTGGAGCAAACCTGAGTGCTGCGTATGCTAACGGAGCAAATCTGCAAGGTGCAAATCTCGCGAGCGCAGATTTAAGTGATGCTAAATTTAGCGAAGCTGACTTTACTCATGCCGATTTGACCAAGGCCCAGGCAGAAGGAGCTGACTTTACTGCTACTCGGTGGACTGGGGCTTGCCTGAAGAATTTGAAAATTAATGCTGCTACTCAGCTTCATAAAGTAGAGGCAGAGTATGTTTACTTGCAAAACCACCAACAGGAACGCCGTCCCGAACAGGGAGAATTCAGTTCAGCAGAGCTAGCTGAGTTGTTACACTCCTTGCCCAACATTTCTATTCCCGACCTTGAGGGTGCGGAGAATCTGAGCATTGTGATAGCGTTGCCAGGACTGCAAAACACCGTTTCCTCAGCAGTATTACCGGCTGTTGAGTTGCCTCCCTCAGAGCAAGAGGTTCAGCATCACCTCCAGCCAGCGTTACAGAGTTCAACCGTCTCAACAGCAGGCGATTTACAGCTCATTCTTGCTAAGGAAGTAACGGTAACTGATATTGCTCAGCTACCGTTACTTCCTTGGGCAAAGCCGATTGAAGAAGCAGAAATTTCGCCTCGAAGCCCTAGACGGCATCGCTCCCCACTGCTGATGTTTGGCGCTGGGGTTCTACTGGGTTTGGCACTTGGAGCTTATTATTACGGGCTACCGCTTTCGGTGTCCCCTGCTCCAATTGAGTCACAGGAAGCATTTCCAGAGCCCGATTTCTCCTTGACAAACTTCCTGAGTCAAACTTCAGATACTATCTGGGCAGTTGCTGTTAGTCCTAATGGTCAAACCTTGGTAAGTGGCAGTTATGACAGCAATATTAAGCTTTTGGATGTTTACAGCGGTGAAGTTCTCCGCTCTTTTTCAGGACACTCAGATGCGATTCGAGCAGTTGCTATTAGCCCCGATAATCAAACGCTGATTAGCAGTGGTGGGGACGGAACCATCAAAATTTGGAATTTACAAACTGGTGAGCTGCGTGGAACGCTTTTAGGTCACCTGAGTCCAGTGTGGACGATTGCGATTAGTCCCGATGGCAGTAGGTTTGTTACCGGTGACTACGATGGCACAGTCAAAATTTGGGACTTGCAAGATTGCGAACTGCAACATACGGTCACTGGCCATTCAGAGTCGGTTTGGTCAGTGGCGATCGCCCCCGACAACCGCACTTTTGCCAGCAGCAGCAGCGATAAAAGTATCAAGGTTTGGGACTTGCAAACCGGGAAAGAACTACGCACCCTCAAGGGACACTCCAACGCTGTCAGGTCGATCGACCTCAGCCCTGATGGTAAAACCTTGATCAGCGGTAGCTGGGATCAAACCGTCAAAATCTGGGACTATCAAACCGGAGAACTCACCAAGACGCTATCCGGTCATTCAGAACAAGTTGTTGCCGTTGCCGTTAGCCCTTCTGGAAAAACGGCCGCCAGTGGCAGTCTCGACAAAACAGTTCGCGTATGGAACTTGCAAACTGGGGAACTCGTGAATACGCTAGCTGGACACTCAGATTGGGTGATCTCGTTGGACTTTAGCCCTGATGGGAAAACCTTGATTAGTAGCAGCAAGGATAGAAGCATCAGACTTTGGCACTAACAGGCTGAAGGTGATTTGCTGAATGTACTACTCTTGATAGAGCGATCGCCTCGCTATTCATGCCTATTTTGAAAGAGTTACAGCCTGCGGCAGATAAAACGTTAGCCGCTGTAGCAGTAAATCGAATCGACAGAAAAGGCATTTTAGATGACCCAAAAATTTGACCTGATCGTCATAGGCACAGGAACAGCGGGTTCCATTATTGCCAAAAAGTGCCGATCAGCAGGTTGGAGCGTTGCTATCATCGACTCTCGTCCCTTTGGTGGAACTTGCGCCTTGAGAGGTTGCGATGCCAAAAAAGTGTTAGGTGGTGCCGCAGAGGTGATCGATTGGGCAAAGCGGATGCAAGGCAAGGGCATAACCTCAGCAGACCTGCAGATTAATTGGCAGGATCTTATGCGGTTCAAACGCACCTTTACTGAACCCGTTCCCCAAAAACGTGAGAAAACCTACACCGATGCTGGGATCAAGACCTTTCCTGGTCTTGCCAAGTTTGTAGATGAAACAACTGTTCAGGTTGGGGACGAACGCTTGAGCGGACGCTATGTGGCGATCGCCGCTGGTGCAGAACCTGCCCCCCTGGGTATTTCAGGCGAAGAATATTTAACCTACAGTGACCAGTTTCTAGAGTTGGAAACATTGCCCCGCCAAGTTGCCATGATTGGAGGCGGCTACATTTCAATGGAATTTGCCCACATTGCAGCACGGGCTGGCGCTCAGGTGCGAATTTTGCATCAAGGCTCAAGACCACTGGAACCCTTCGATCCAGATTTGGTTGAGCGGCTTGTTGAAGCAACTCAGAATCTAGGTATAAATCTGCAAGTCAATACACAAGTCAAAGGCATCCAGAAGCAGGCAGACCGCCTAGTGGTGCAGGTCGAGACAGAGCAAGGTGAAGAAACTTTTGATACGGAGATGGTGGTTCATGGAGCAGGACGCGTTCCCACCACTCAAGACCTAGATTTAGAAAAGGCAGGGATTAAGTATGAGAAAAAAGGCATTTCGGTAAACGACTACCTTCAGAGCATCTCAAATCCTCAGGTTTATGCAGCCGGTGATATTTCAGCGAGTGGTGCGCCGCCTTTGACGCCTGTGTCTAGCATCGAAGGGCATGTGGTAGCTGATAACTTGCTCCAGGGAAATCATCACAAACCTGACTTCACAGAAATTCCTAGTATGGTGTTTAGCATCCCCACACTGGCGTCGGTGGGTTTACAAGAAAAAGCGGCGAGAGAGCAAGGCTTGAAGTTCAAGACCCTCTATGAGCCGGATACTTCAGACTGGTACTTTTCACGCCGTATTAATGAACCCTACTCAGGCTTTAAGGTGTTGGTCGAAGAAGGGAGCGATCGCATTCTCGGAGCGCACCTGCTGGGATCTTATGCTGAAGAGCTAGTCAACATTTTTGCGTTGGCAATCTGATACAAGTTATCTGCAGAAGATCTCAAAAGAACAACTTTTGCCTTTCCAACGGCTGCATCAAACTTGATTGATATTGTGTAGTCAGAGAAGCTAACCTGCTGCTGCGGTTTGACGACCAGCCAGCGTCCCGTCTTAGGATCACGATAGGTGAGAAAAGGATTTTGCTGTAGGGATTTGGTAGAGGACTGACGCATTCAGCTTGAGTTCCAGACGATACCGTACTTCTAGAATGGACCAGACATCTCCTATTCTTCTCAGCTATTTTGCTGAAGTTAGGATCATGTTTGCTCAAATTGCTAAATGCTTTACAGTTTGATGTTGAAGTCGATCATCAAAAGGGGATGAAGCGATGGAAGGTCAAACTGTTCCAAGTTCAGTAAAAGTCTTTGGTATTTTAAATATCGTATTTGGTAGCTTTGGACTGGTTACTAGTCCGCTCGGACTGCTCAGTCTAGATCAATCAATTGAATTTTTTGAGAACTTTGGAGCAAATTCGGCGACTATCGGATGGTTCAGGGCTTCCGCGTGGTTTGCTCCGTTAATGGCTCTGGCGTTGCTGATTCTGGGAATTGGACTGCTGATGAAAAAGCCCTGGGCAAGGTCAGGCTCAATTATTTACGCCTACATTGCGATCGCCATCGGCATTTTGAACATGATTTTTATCGTCGGAATCTTTTCTGGCGGTCTTGCATCCAGTGATCCGGCTGCCATAGGGGGTATTGTTGGCGGCGTGGTTGGTGGCTTAGTAGGTTTGATTTACCCTATTCTGACTATTATTTTTCTAAGTAAACCCAACGTCAAAGCTGCTCTGGAGCGACGCAATAGGGTTTAGGTTTTGTGTTCTGTGACTAGAGTCAAGCTAACCCAGCCACCTTGAGCGTCATAGCTGCGAATTAAGCGTTGACGTAAACCAGGCTGAACCAGCCATCCCGCTTCGAGGAAAAAGGGTTTACCTTTGGGAATTGCCAGCGGTGTATTAGAAGAAGCCCCGTCAGGCAACAAAAGTACCTGTATGGGATAACTTCCCTGGTCAAACAGCAGCAGGTTTGGCTGAATTTGTGCGCTTGAATTCAGTTCTAAATTGGGGGCAATCAGTTTTTGGTGTAAGCGATCGCCCTCTCTCTGCACAATCAACTGGCTGGCGTAACAGTCGGGCGATCGCCAATCCGAATAAAGTGTTGTCGCTTCCCCGTGCCATTCACCGATCAACTGCTCGACAGTCAGAGTAGGATGTTCTGCTGCTTCCGTGCCAGCCCGATGTTCGCGAATTAGCGTCAGGCTAGAGAGACTGCTGTGGGTGTCAAAAAGCTGCACGAGACGCAAACGGCGATCGCCCCGAATGAAGCCTAGCTCTGCTCCAAATTCTGAAAATGGTCCAAACTGTATCGACCCCTGCGAAAAAGCACCGTCTTCAAAGAATAGTGTGCTGCGGTTAAGAGAACTGTACTCCAACACCTTCTCCTGCGACACCTCACCCGTCTCCGAGAAATGCCGGATGACCTGACGAACGGTTTGATTTTGGTTCAAGCCTTCCAGTGTGACTTGGGTTGGGATATCTTCTTTGACGATTCCTTGAGGAGAGAGTCGGGTAAATGAGCCTCGCCAGTCTCCTAGGTTGCAAAGCAGATTATCCCATTGAGAACGAGTCGGTTGGGTCATAGAGAATCACCCTCTAAAGATGCAGAAGAAAGTCGACGTGCGACAGAGGCTATGGATTGCTATGTTTGCGAAGCTTGAGTCGTTAATAGAGATTCACAGCTTGTTTGATTTTTAGTAAGAGTTGAATATGAATACTCCAAGATTTAAGCCAGGCGATCGCGTCAAAATTCAGATTAACAGGTTGCTTAAGCCTCACCACCTAAATGGCAGAACGGGAGTGGTTGTACGTAGCCCGGATGTGACGACCCTGTGGGGCGCTTCCTACACCGTGGAGCTAGATACAGGTGATTCAATCAAGCCCAAAATTCGTGAGTTTGACTTGATTCCAGTAGATTAATCAAACTTTCATAAATCCTGTCCGCATTCAGCCATGCTAGCTTAAGATTGCAAGCTTCTAACTAGACTAGCGATCGCCTGAAGCACCTGTCGAAACCACCCTCCTGGCTGGGATAGACTCGCTTCTCCATCTGCCTGATCGGATGGTAGTTGAAACGTTGCTTCAATAGGACGGTGATCGCTAGTTATTTCGTCATCAGGACAATAGTTTGAGGTGGGATCAGCAAACAGCACCTCGGATGACTCTACCGTCCAGGTTTTAGCAGCATTGGCGACAAAAACAAAATCTAGGATGCTGTTGTATTTAGTACTGCAAAAAGTTGCAATCAAATCCTTAGGGCGAATCCACACAAAAGCTTCGTTTTGGGTAAGTAGATCAAATCCTGCATCGCGATCGCCCTGATCGCCGTCTGTCACATTGAAGTCAAAGTTGTAATCTCCAACAGCAATGACTGGAAGAGACTGTTCTTGTACCCAGGCGTTGAGTAGCCGGGACTGTTCATGGCGCAGCTCAGTTTCACTGCGATAGAGATGATTCACCACAAACAGAAATTCCTCGCCTGTTTGCCGCAGGCGAAACTGGGCAACTAGTGCGGCTCGAACATTGCCGCCAAGATTGAGTTCGTCTAGTTCTTCGTGGCGAACCTCTTCTAGTAAAGTGCTGTTATAAAGAATGGCGAGGCGATCGCCACCTCCCGTTGTACCCAAGATTGAGTCGAAGTCAGCTTGTTCTCCTGCTTCTGCTCCGGTTTCTAAAGCATTGACCCAAGCTTCATTTTGTACCTCAGACAGACCCCACACATCCACGCCGTCCAGGGGTGCCATCTGCTGAGTCGCCATCACGACTGGGTCAGAACCTCCCGACTCTACATTAAAGCTGACTACAGTTAAATTTTCAGCAGACGCGGCGCGACTAATGGCAATCGAGGAAATAAGCGTCACTAGCACAGAGCCGATTAACCCTGCACGAATCTGACTAAAGCTATTCATCTTGCATCCCTGAACGAAGTTCTCTGGAGGGTGCTAACGACCAGAAGATTTACGTTATCTAGCAATCCCAAATTGATTGTGAGAGTTCCGCAGTGACACGATTCATTGAGTTTCTACAAGCCATCTGGGATTGCTACAGATGATTTGAGAATTGCGATTCGCTTGCACTCTCCTGGGTCAAATTCGCAATTAAATCCAGGCGAAAGTTTTTAACCAAAGTAGTTAAGGCTGACTTTAAAGATGAATCTGGATCAGGAATGTAGTCCAATAAGGTGTAAATTTGTTGGCGATCGCCCCTCAAAGCTGCCTCATTCAGCTGCTCTAGCCAGAGCGACGGCATCGCCAGCAGTGCTTCGTGTTTGGGCATTTTGATTTCTGTCAAATGCTCGGCTTCTGTAGTTTGAAGCAAGGGCGTTTGAGAGGAACTTTCATAGAGATAGCGCACTCCCAGATGTTGAGCAATTTTACTTAAGAGCAATGCTTCTCGAATGGGTTTGCGAACAAAGTCGTCACAGCCTGTTGCCATAATCTTGGCGCGTTCTTCGTCAAAGGCACTGGCAGTGATTGCAATGACGGCGGTTGACTGTCCTTTAGGATTGGCTTTAATGCGTCGAGTTGCTTCATAGCCGTCCATGATAGGCATTCGCATGTCCATCAAAACCAGGTGGGGTTCCCAATTTTGCCAGAGGGTGACTCCTTCCTGCCCATCGTTTGCCTCAAGCACCTCAAAGCCGATGTTGCTGAGCATTCTCACCAGCAAGCTACGATTTTCCCAACGGTCTTCGATTACCAGAATGCGGTAGGTGGGCTGTTCGGGAGCTATCCCAATTACCCGTTCTCCTGAGAGGTTGGCATAGCTGAGTGGGGCTGGGGTTAGTTCAACGGGTAGGTCAAAGGCGATCGCCGTTCCCTCTCCTAGCTTGCTGTCAACCATTAGCTTACCGCCCATCATGTCCACAAATCGATGGCTAATCGCTAATCCCAATCCTGTTCCCTCTTGAGATTTGCGTCCTGTCTCAGTTTGTACAAAGGGGTTGAACAAAGCTTCAATCTCGTGAGGAGCGATGCCAGGACCGGTGTCTGTCACCTCAAAGTAGAGAATTTGATCTGGTGAAGAATCACCATCGTTTAGGGCTGTTTTAGCTGCTACATGCAGTTCAACGCTGCCCGTCACGGTAAATTTGATGGCATTACTCAGCAGATTGAGCAATACCTGACGTAACTTATTTTCATCTGCTTGAATGTATTGCGGCACATCCGGGGCGATCGCCGTAATAAACTGCAAGCCTTTAGACTCAGCCTTGAGTTGCAGCATCTCTTTCAGTCTGGCAATCAGTCCGCATAGATCAAAGCTGTTGGGATTGAGCGTTGTCATGCCTGCTTCAATCTTCGACATCTCCAGCACATCGTTGATCAGCGACAGCAGATGTTCGCCGCTGCGGTCAATGATGCGGAGTTGTTCGTGCTGGTCGGTGGTGAGGTTTGAGTCACAGGTCAACAGTTCTGTAAAGCCCAAGATTGCGTTCAAAGGAGTGCGTAGCTCGTGGGTCATGTTTGCCAAAAATTCGCTCTTTGCCCGATTGGCTAAATCTGCCTCTAGCTTTGCTTGCTCCAGTGCTAAATTTTTTTGCTTGAGTTCTGCTTCAATTCGCTGGCGTTCCCTAATCTCGTCGTTGACAGCTTCTAGCTGCGCCGCACTGGGAATTGCCATCGCCACAGGAAGCAACTTTACCAGTGCGATCGCTGTGTAGAGAGAAATAGCAGCAGTTCCCAATTTGGTCATTCCAGAAATCCAGTAGACAGGATGCCAAAGTGTCCAGATTTCTAATAAATGAGTGGTGCCGCAGGAAACAATGAATGCCCCAAACAGCAAAAAGATCCAGTTAAAGGGAATGTCTCGCCGCTTTTGGACAAGGTAGATCAGAGTCAGGGGAATCGAATAGTAGGCGATCGCGATTAACGCATCTGACACAATGTGCAAGCCTACTAAATCGGGCTTCCACAGATAGCAGTGTCCGTGAGGAATAAAGTTTTCCGTGAACATTCTTGGGTTGTTGGATAGCTACAAATTAATCTAGTCAGTCTTTAACATTAAGCAACTATTACCTAATTAACTTTCCCAAGGATTCCGCTAAACAAACTGGTTAACACAAGAACGTTAATTTAATGGAACTTGTTGTTAATGTTTGCCGAAAGTCTATTAATTGAAAGACACGAATTAAGTTGATTGGTCTACTAATGCAGTCTAATAAAACACCTAAAGGTAATGCACCAGATTAAAGCGCAACGTAGACCACTGGAGGATGCTGTAGTTGTTATAGCATGAGGATTCCTAGAATCTGCGATGCTCAACACTTTCTAGGAATTTGAGCAAACTCCTAGAACGATCGATACATTTCTCAACTTAACAATTCTGGGGCTGCTAAAATTGAAGTGTCGTCATCTACCCAAAGGCAGATCGTAAATTAATATTTATTGATGAGAAGTTTAGATTCTGTGAGCGCAACTTTTTACTGCCACTTGGTGAAAATTCAGTTTCGTAAATCTATTTTCTCCTTGCAGGTCAATAGCTCGGCAGCTTGACTAGCGTGAGTGACTTGCCAACTTCAGGTGATCCTGACTTGCTCGCTCTCACAGAGTATCAGTAGACTGTTCGTCTATTAGGCTCTTCGGACTAGCTGTTTACGAGAGATTTCTCTTTAATCACTAAGTAATTCTTCACTTTAGTTGGGATAGCTGACGCTAAATCTCTTACTAAGTGAAAATTGCAAATTAACCACGCAATTTAAGCGCCGGAACTCCTATTTTTAGCAAGTTACTGCCATGGCTATCCTAATTCAACATGAGAATTAAGTTGAATAGTTCATTCGTAGGAAATCTACAACAAGTTCATAGCAGGTTGTTGTGACCGTTTAGCAACTGCGCTATTAACGTCTTGTATAAAAAGAATTAAAGTTTAACTAAATTAAGACTAAATACTGTATACCCATGAAAGTAAATGATAATTATTCTTGCCTAAGTGATGTCTTACGGTGAATTGCTAGCTGTAAAGTTAGGACGGGAGTGATAAAAAGAACAGCTTCTCAAAGCAAGTAAATTTTTATCGAGGAGAGGTGAATTGAAGCACGATGAAAACCCGATTTCCAAAGCGTAAGGATTGCTGAGAGCCTATATAGAAAAGGCAGGTACGGAGATGGCAACAGATTCGGTTGAGCAATTGATGTCGCTAATGGGTAGCAATCCTTACCTGATTCAGCTAGCGTTGCATCATCTAAGTGGAGAAGAAATTACGTTAGACGAGCGTGCAAAATCAGAAGGTTTTACCGAGATGCGATCTGTACGCCCGTTATTTTAAGTTGGCTTTGGCGATTGCTTGAAGGGGCGTGACCCGACGGATTTAGCCCCAACAGCAAAGTGAATTGCCTCTGCTGGGCGTGACCAAACTATTCACCTTTGGGGCCTGGAGCAAATTCTGAATTTGGACACGCTCAAATATGCTTGTAATTGAATGCAGAATTATTTGAGAACGAACGCTGAAATTAAGCCAAAAGATTGGCATTCGTGCGATCGCTCCCAATAACACAGCATTTAGAACGGAATGTCGTCGTAGTCTGCCGTCTCAGCAGGTGCAGAGTAGGCAGCAGACTTGCTAGTTTCCGGAGCAGCAGAGCGGGTTGCCGAGCGACTCGCCGTTTTAGCAGGTGCCTGACTACGAGGTGCGGATGCAGGTGCAGATGTAGGTGCGGGTGCAGCGGCAGTTGCAGGATTAGAAACTGCGCTGGCGACTACGTCTCCGCTAACGCTGTGAATTTTTTGGGCGGTCAGCTCAGCCCGCTTTTCCTTGAACCCTTCAGGGCGATCGATGGTATTCATGCTGAGGCGACCCTCGATAATGACGCGATCGCCCTCATGAAAGCGCTCCTGAATCTCTTGGGCTAAATTGCCCCAGCCCACTACCTTCATGGTTGCTAGTGGGTCATCATCCCGTATTCCTGGAAATTGAACGATCATTTCAGTGATCGGCGTTTGATTATCAGAGGTATAGCGAAGCTGAGGTTCTTGAATAATCTCCGCCATCAAAATACAGCTATTCATCTCAACACTCCTGAGCTCAAATAATAGTTTTAATCTAAAAAGCCCCAACTCTGCATTTTTTGGGGTAGATTTTTCGCGTTAGTTCTGTAGAGACGCGATTCTCCACATTGTTGAAGGCGATCGCTCTCCTTCCGAAGTTTCACAAAATAGTACACTTGACCTACCGTCTACTAGTATAAGATCTGACAGAAGAAGTTGACAGCCTCTACTTCCTCAATGCTCAAACGCCTATTTTGTCGAGATCAATTCGAGGTTCCTCAGTGCCCTGCTCGTGATCGACAAACTCTTGCACTTGAGCGCGATATTCTCTCAAAGTTTCATCGACCCAGCCGCGATCGCTGCTATCTGCAAATAGATGCACCAGCGGTTCTCCAGCATCTGGCAACACCAAAACCCAACTGTCATGCTGCGGGTTGAGAATCTTTACCCCGTCCGTCAAGTCGAGATCCTCAGCCGGATGGGTTTCGACTAGATGCCGCATCAATGCCCCTTTTGCCGTCCAGGGGCAACGCACCGTGATCGTTTTGTGGCAAACGCGAGGCAGTTCTGCTCGAATTTGACCTAGTGTGCGTGGTGCGTTGCCAAACATCTCCTGTTCTCGCAGCGTCAACATTTCGATCAGTTTAGCGATGCAAAACATTGCGTCAAAGCCAGGATGCAATTGGGGGAAGATAAAGCCCATTTCCCCGCTGCCACCCAAAACCACATTGCTGTTAGTGTGGCAGGCTTCCATCAGCGCAGTCGGGTTTGCTTTAGTGCGAATCACCTTACCATCATGACGACGGGCAATCTGCTCCACTGTGCTGGAGGCATTCACTGGTACAACCACCGTGCCTCGTGGATGCTCTGTCAAAATCATATGAACCATCAGCGCGGTCAGCAGTTCGCCGCGAATGGCACTGCCTGACTCGTCTACCAAAATCAACTGTTCGCCATTTGCAGACACCTGTACGCCCAGGTTGGCTTTTAGTGCTTCTACCACATGTCCCAGTTGGCTTAACAGCACTTCCCGGTCTGCTACCGAGGGAACGTTAGGGCTGAGGCTCGCGTTTAGCACCACGGCGTCGCAGCCAAATTTACCCAAGAGAATAGGTAGAACGGCACCTGATACGGCATACACGTAGTCGATCACCACTTTAGAATTGCTGTTGCGAATCGCTTCTGCGTTGAGGTGGCGCTCAAAGCTAGTGCTGTAGATGTCGATTACCTGACCTGGATAAACGACGTTGCCGATTTCCTGAATCTGCGCTCGGCGAAAATCTTCCTTGAAGTAAGCGCCTTCAATCTTCTTTTCTCGCCCTTTGGAAAGGTTGATTCCCTTTGCGTCAAAAAACTCGATCAAAATGTGGTCAGAGCGATCGGAGCCAACCCGCACATGAATTCCCCCGGCAACCGATAGTGTGGGCAACACCGCACGGGCAACCGGAATGGCGGTTGCTTCTAAATTTTGCACATTGATGCCCACGGACATGAGCCCAGCAATCAGCGATCGCGACACCATACGCGAAATGCTGCGCTGGTCACGAGAGACAGTCACATTAGAACCCGGTTTGAGCGTTGAGCCATAGGCTGCACCCAACCTGACTGCAAACTCTGGCGTGATATCTACATTTGCCAGTCCTGAAACGCCGCGTTGTCCAAATAGGTTGCGATGGGCGGCATGTCCCCAGATTAAATTCATGTTGAGTGTTGCGCCCGGTTCAATTTTTTTGCTTGGCCAGACACGTACTGCTGGATTAATCAACGCCTCCTCGCCCACCGTCGAAAGTGAACCGACGATCGCCCCTTCTAATACATGAGCACGGCGATCGATGCGAACACCCCGCGCTGCAACACAGGCTCTCAGGTGAACTTCATCCCCCACAATTGCTCCATTCCACACAATCGGTCGCTTCAAATCTGCATCAGAACCAATCGTCACATTATCGCCAATTACCGTTCCGGCATCGATTTGTACCCGTGCCCCAATCCGGCAATTGCTACCAATGAGTGCTGGAGTCTCAATCTGAACAGTTGGGTCAATGTAAGTGTTTTGTCCTACCCATAAATTGGGCGATCGCTCTTCATAGCTACTATCCAGCTTTACCTTTCGATATAGTGCGTCATACTGTGCCTCCCGATAAGCATCGAGATGACCCACATCACACCAGTAACCCTCCGCCACATAACCATACATAGGTTCCCCCTTCTCTAGCAGCAGCGGGAATAGTTCCTTAGAAAAATCTGATTCCTGATTAACAGGCAAATAGTCCAGCACCTCTGGTTCCAGGATGTAGGTACCTGTATTCACCGTGTCTGAAAAGATTTCGCTGCTAGAAGGCTTTTCTAGAAACCGGCGGATTCGCTGATTTTCATCAATGATGACCACTCCAAAATCGATTGGGTTAGGAACATGCGTCAGCACCAGTGTGGCTTTTGAGCCGCGCTGCTTATGAAACTGAATCGCCGCACTCAAGTCAAAATCTGTAATGCTATCGCCACTGATCACGAGAAACGTTTCATCTAACAATTCAGCAACATTTTTGACACAGCCCGCAGTGCCCAAGGGTTGATCTTCCTCAACGGCATAGGTCATTTGCACCCCAAAGTCGCTGCCATCCTGAAAATAGTCGCGCATCACATCTGGTAGGTAGTGCAGAGTTGCGATCACTTCTGTAATTCGATGCCGCTTGAGCAAATTGACGATGTGTTCGGCTATCGGACGATTTAGGATAGGGACCATCGGCTTTGGCAAGTCGCAGGTTAGCGGCCTGAGCCGTGTTCCCGATCCACCGGCCATCAGCACTGCTCGCATAAATCCTCCTTAGTTGTTGCCAACCGTCTCTCTGTAATTTTGCGGTTAAGACTGAACCGCATATTTGTATAACTTATCTGCTTATGCAGTCTCCTATGGGCAAGAAACTCTGAATATCCCCACTAGAGGTGATTTGTGAGAATCTTCACAGTTGCTTCGTTGAACTCAAATATTTTTCATTGCTCAAGAGAATAGTAACGATATCCCGCAAATTGGAACAGGGTATTAAGCATATTAAGGGGTGTAGCAGGAATTCGGTTCGCTACTCTACACTTGGATTAAAGCGTCTGACTTCAAACTGGAGTTTAAGCGATGACTGGATTACTTGGTTTTGTGCTGTTAGCTGTTTATCTAGGCGGTGTATGGAAGTTTTGGACAGGATTTCACCGCACTAACTTCAGCCAGGGAAAGCTTTATCTAGCGGCACTGTGGCCAGTTTTGTTGATTTCTAATAGGTCCTATCGTCAAAACTTTAAGCGAGCGCTGAAGGGGTAACAGAACGGAATGCCCCAGGAACGGAAACGCAATTCTCAAGATCTAGCCAATTTTTTGGGCGATCGCTCCAACAGCAGCTCAGATTGGCAGACCCAACTTGCAGTAGTAGCACGTCGATTTAATCAGGAATATCGACGGGAATCGTTTGATTTGCCGCCCGAAGTCGAGGCAATGCCAATTTTTCGAGAATGGGCTTCCGGTTCTCTCGCTGCCAAGATTGCCTCACCGTTCTGGGAAATTGCCCAACCTCGTAAGCAGCAGCGCTGCCTGGATATTGGCTGTGGAGTGAGTTTCCTGATCTATCCCTGGCGTGATTGGGAAGCATTTTTTTACGGTCAGGAGATTAGTGAGGTGGCACGAGACACGCTGAACGCGCGCGGACCTCAGCTGAATTCAAAACTGTTTAAGGGTGTGCAGCTTGGCGGGGCGCATCGATTGAGCTACGAAGAAAACCAGTTCGATCTGGCGATCGCCACTGGATTTAGCTGCTACTATCCGCTGGATTATTGGAGTACCGTCTTGTCAGAAGCAAAGCGAGTGCTCAAGCCAGAGGGACTGTTTGTGTTTGACGCAATCGATCCTGATTCAGCGATCGCTGAGAACTGGGCAATCTTAGAAACTTATTTAGGTGCTGAAGTATTCCTGGAATCGCTGACAGCTTGGCAGAAAATGATTCAGTCGGCTGGTGCAAAAATTGTGAAACAGCAGCCAGGAGAACTATTTCAGCTTTATAAAGTGCGCTTTTCCTGATCCTCATGTTTGGGCAAATCTGGCTGATTGGCGGTACTCAGGAAAGTGTGCAACTAGCACGGGTGATCGCCCACTCTAATCTGCCCTGCATCGTCACCGTAACGACCGAATCAGCGCGATCGCTCTATTGCTCAACTCCATCACTACAAGTTTGGGTGGGTCGCCTGTCCGAGGTGCAGCTCAAAGATTTTTTGCAAACTCACCAGATTAGCTGCATTTTGGATTCGTCTCATCCATTTGCAGTGGAAGTGTCCAGGATGGCGATCGCCGCTGCTGCTAAATTTCAACTTCCCTATCTGCGCTATGAACGACCAAGCCTGGACGAAAACAGTAGCTCAAACCAAATCATTTTAGATAACTTTGGAACCCTGGTAGCTGGGGATTATCTGAAGGGACAAAGGGTGCTGTTAGTTGTGGGCTACAGACCGTTGGAACAGTTTCGCTCGTGGCAATCTCAAGCAACTCTGTTTGCCCGCATCTTACCTTCCGTTACAGCACTGGAGGCAGCACTAGCAGCAGGCTTTACGCCCGATCGCCTAATTGCTTTGCGTCCGCCTATTTCAGCCGATCTCGAACGGGCTCTCTGGCAACAGTGGCAAATTTCAATGGTTGTCTCTAAGGCTTCTGGGGTTGCCGGAGGCGAGGATGTAAAGCGGCAGGTGGCGGTTGAGCTAGGGGTGAAGTGGGTAACGATCGCTCGTCCTCCAGTCTCCTATCCCCAACAAACGGGTGAGGTGGCGATCGCCCTAGAGTTTTGCCGACAGCACTACACTTCCGGATCTATCCCTAACTGACGCAATCGCTCAGCCAAAGCCTCAGCCCGTTGGCGTTCCTGTTCAGCCCGTTGGCGTTCTTGTTCAGCCCGCTGACTTTCCTGTTCAGTGCGCTCTTCAGACCAGAGCAACATTTCTCCATCGGAATTCCACCAGCGCAGCCAATAGCCCATTCGTCCTTCGTTAGGGCCTTCCCAAACACCTAAAAACAGTTCCAGTCCTGAAATCCAGTAGCGATCTGAGGCGTCTGCTTTTTGAATCTGGTAGCGTCCTTCGGTCAGTGCATAAACTTCTACGTGTCCCGTGTCGGGTCGAAAGATGATGTAGTGGGGAACCTGAATCACCTGTTCATAGAAGAACCACTTGCCAACCGACTGCGTAAACTCAACCGAATATTCCTCGCCGTAGGTTGCAGATAAAAACTCCATCACCACTTGGGGAACGCTGCCCTCAGTGTGTGGCGTATAGCTGCGGCGAGACTCAGGTCGCTGCCAGGGCTGCACTGGACGGACATACATCCAGTCAGGTGCTTTACAAATAGTTCGGTCTTGAATGGCAGCGCAGAGGGCAAAATTGGAGACGACCAAAGCATCCTGCATCAACTCAGGAAATGCAGTAAGCGGCTGTCGTAGAGCGGCTGCAAGCAGGGGTTGATCGGTGTTTTCCACGGGGTCATCAGGCAGAATGAAGTCCTCTGGCAGGAGGGGCCAGGTAATTTTGAGATGGGCGATAGGAGCTTGGGTTGCAGTAGATGTGACAGTAGACATTCGCAATCTCCTAATCCAAAAACACTCTAAATCAAAAAGCCTGAATCCACTCTTTCACTTCGTATTCTGTCCAGATGCCGTTTTGCCAGTAGGGGTCTTCTTCGACCAACTGTCTCACAGTAGGCTCGTCCTCCGCCTCATATACCCCAAACACCTGAGTCAGATCTTGAGTTGGGCCAATTGTGACCAACGCTCCAGATTCCTTTAGCTTAGCAAGCCGATCTAGATGCGCCTGACGATAGGGAGAACGCTTCTCCAACACGTCATCACAGTAGCTTCCCCACATCACGTATTTAGGCATAAACCAGTATCTCGGTGAATTGATCTACAAAAGATTTTGGCAGCACAGGCAAAACCCACACTGCCAAAAATCATTACAGATTTAGGACTTCTTGAGAAGTCAACCCTTAAGCGGGTTTTGAAAGGTTGAGTTCTTACGGGCGACGCGCATGAGAACTCAACCTTTCGAGTGAACTCTAACTTCTCGGATCGACCCCAAACTTTTCAATCAAAGCATCTCGAACTTTGCGGTGCACGGGTTCGACATCTTCATCAGTGAGGGTGCGATCGCCTGCTCGATAAACTAACCGCAGTGCCAAACTGCGCTTTCCTTCAGGGACATTCTCTCCTCGATATTCGTCGAATAGCTCTACTGATTCCAAAAGTGTGCCCGCTGCTTTCTTAATTGCCCGCTCAATCTCAGAAACGGATACTTTTGTCGGGGCAAAGAAGGCAATGTCGCGATCGGAAGCTGGGTAAGTCGAGTAGGGTTTGAATGCGGACGCAGTGTTTTCCTCTTGCTCCATTTGGGCAAACATCACATCCAGGTCTAGCTCAAAAACATAAACCTCATTGGGTAAGCCCCTTTCTTGGCGAAGCTGGGGATGCAGTTGACCAAACGTACCCAGACGGTTTCCCTGAACCCAGAGAGAGGCCGTTCTTCCAGGATGCAAGAGAGCGTTACGGCGATCGGGCTGATACTCAACGGACAGTCCTAACCGTTGAAAGGCACTCTCCATCATTCCTTTCGCCTCAAACCAGGTAATCGGCTGTTCTCGCCCGCCGCGCACCCACTGCCCCTGGCTGGGGTCGCCACCCAGGATGCCAGCAACCATATCCGTTTCGTTTAAGCCTTCCTCTTCTCGCCAAAATACTCGCCCAATTTCAAACCCATTCAGTGCTCCGTTCCCCTGCTCCAGGTTGTACTGGAAGGCATCAATTAGCCCAGACAGAAGCTCAGTGCGAAGGGCTGAGTATTCTGCGAACAAAGGATTTGCCAACGAAATTTGGTTTTCTTTGTCTGGTTTCACCAGAGAATAGTGAATCAGTTCGGTTAGTCCGACGGCTCGAAACGCCTGCTGAATCTTTTGAGTTAGGGCTTGCTCAACAGAAAGGTATCCTGGCTCAGTTTTGGCAGGTAGAGTGTCGCAGAAATTGTTGTAGCCGTAGAGTCGAGCAATTTCCTCAATCAGGTCAATTTCTCGCTCCAAATCCCGGTAACGATAGGGCGGAACGGTGACACTCCAAACTCGCTCTTGAACTGGAACCAGCGTACAGCCCAAGGCAGTCAAAATGCGCTCAATGTCTTCAGGCTGTAGTTCGCCAACGTCTTCGTCCATGTCTTTGGGGTCGGTCGTAGCGGCGCTTGAGAGCGCCTCTGCATCCAGTTCGATTGGCCCAAGTACCTGATTGACGCGGTCAAGGCGTAACTCAATGGTGCGAGTTGCTGTTGCCTGACTAGAACGTGAGTCAGCGATCGCCTGCACCGTTGTTACCCCCCCTGCCAATTCTGAAATTAGATGAATGGCTCTGCGGCAGGCGATCGCCAGTTCTGCCTGATTTACGCCCCGCTCATAGCGAGCAGAAGCCTCCGTCCGAAGCCCCTGAGAGCGAGCCGAGCGGCGGACTGCCACAGAATCGAACAGGGCTGCCTCCAGCATCAAATTTTGCGTATCGGCAAAAACCTCAGTTTCTTCACCACCCATCACACCAGCCAGCGCTACGGGTTTATCGTTTGCCGTAATTAGGAGCGTTTGCTCATGTAGCGTTCGTTTTTGGCTGTCTAGAGTGGTCAAAGACTCCCCAGAGTTAGCAAAGCGAACGCCAATCGTCAGATTATCAGTGCCGACGACAGAGCGCAGGCGATCGCGGTCAAACGCATGAAGGGGTTGCCCCCATTCCAACAGAACGTAGTTGGTAATATCTACAACATTGTTGATCGGGCGCGTTCCTGCTGCCTGGAGCCGGCGCTGAAGCCATTCAGGCGAGGGTGCAATCTTCACCTGCTCTATGATTGTGCCAATGTAGATCGGGCAAGCTTCAGGTTCAGAAACTTTCACAGCTAAGCTTGGACTGGTTTCGACTGAAAGCTCAGGCACATTGGACAGTTTCAACTTAGCCCCTGTCAAGGCTGCTACTTCTCTTGCTACCCCGACCATACTGAGTGCATCTGCTCGATTTGCTGTTGAGGTCAAATCCAGCACCACGTCATCCAAGCCCAAAAGCGGGCGAGCATCACTGCCGACCTTCAAGGAATCTTGCTCAAAGTGATGGATACCTACAGACTCTTTCGCAAGCCCAAGCTCTGCCAGAGAGCAGATCATGCCCTCCGAGGCGACATCCCGCAGCTTACGAGGGCGAATCTTTAAGTCTACAGTTGGTAAATAAGTCCCCACTGTGGCAACAGGAACGTAAAGATCTGCCTTGACGTTAGACGCGCCACAGACGATGGTGGAAGGGGAGCCTCTGCCGATATCAACCTGACAGACATTGAGTTTGTCTGCATTGGGGTGTGGCTCACAGCTCAACACTTTTCCGACTACGACACCATCTGCCCAAGTGCGACGGTCTTCAATTTCTTCGACCTCAAATCCAGCCATTGTTAGCATTTCTGCTAATTCTTCTGGACTCATTGTCAGGTCTACTAGTTCTCGCAGCCAGTTTAGTGAGATACGCATTGCCTAACTTGCTCTTTAACTCTAGGTCGGTCTACAATAGTGCCCCACCATTCTACCGCTCAACTGTGAGAAGCCTCTGAAATGATGGAAGCTTGCTACGAGTCTGTGGTGCTTTGCCATAACTGGGTGCAACCCCTCCACTGTGCCATCTTCTCCTCCCTTAAACTACAGAGAATCGGGTATTCACAAGGATTTTAAGGAAAGTAGGGTGAGCTTTAGCAACTCTTCAAGAGATTTTCCGCAAACTTGGCGCTTTATCTCGTCTTTCTTGGAAAGATAATAGAAGTTAAGGTGTCTACGTCTAGAAGTGGATGAAGTGATGCCCCGGCGACTGACATAGCGAGTGATGCCGCATGAGCTACTGCTTAAATCCAGCCTGTCCTAACCCCGAAAATTTAGTTCATACCGAGCTTTGCCAGGCTTGCGGCTCCAAGTTGCTGCTGCGCGATCGCTACCGAGTTCTCCAAACCCTCGGTCACGGTGGTTTTGGGGCAACGTACCTGGCTAAGGATGAGTCATTACCAGGTTTTCCCCATTGCGTCATTAAGCAGCTTCGCCCAGCCGCATCTTCTCCTCACGTGCTGCAAATGGCACGAGAACTGTTTAAGCGCGAAGCCAAAACCCTTGGCAGAATCGGAAATCACCCCCAAATTCCTCGACTGCTAGATTACTTTGAAGCCAACCAAGAATTTTACCTGGTACAGGAGTATATTAGCGGCTCTACCCTTCAGCAAGAGGTTAAACGTTCTGGCCCATTTAGCGAAGCCGGGGTCAAGCAGTTTCTCAGCGAAGTCTTGCCGATGCTGCAGTACATTCACAGCCAACAGGTGATTCATCGCGACATCAAGCCTGCTAACCTGATTCGCCGCTCTCAGGACAAAAAGCTGGTATTGATTGATTTCGGGGCAGTAAAAGACCAGGTAAATCCGACTCGTGCTGGCGCTTCTGAGCAAACTGCTCTAACGGCCTATGCGATTGGCACTCCGGGTTATGCTCCACCTGAGCAAATGGCAATGCGTCCAGTCTATGCCAGTGATATCTATGCCCTTGGAGTCACCTGCATTTATTTACTAACTGGGAAGTCGCCAAAAGACCTAGACTATGACCCTGCAACCGGAGAAATGCTCTGGCGGGAGAAAGTTCACATTAGCGATCACTTTGCTGATGTTTTGCGGAAGATGCTGGAGGTCTCGGTTCGCCATCGCTACCAGTCTTCCAACGAAGTTTTGAGGGCACTCGATCTTGAGCCTTATCTTGATAGCTTAGCTCAGGGCATGGTCACCAAACCTAATCGACCTCTCTATCAAGCTGAGCCGGAGTATTCTCCTTCTGTTGACCTGAATGACACCACTCCATCTACCCCATCCTCTCGGATGGCGGCTGCAATTCGGGCGCGACAGCAAGCCAAAGCAGCATCCTCTGAAGCGACCAGCTTACAGCCTGGCTCTCCTCGACGTAGGCTTCTGACCCAAAAAGCTTCTTTATCCACTGCTATCAAATCTAAGGGAACCGCTGGGGTACCTTCTGCGGCACCTAAACTGGCTTCTACTGACCTGCTCACAGCCTATGCCAAAGGAAGAAGGGACTTTACTTCTCACGATCTCAGCTTATTAAACTTACAACGAGCTAATCTTGCTGAAGCAAATTTCCATCAGGCGAAGCTACAGAAGATTAACTTTCAGGGCGCTAATTTGTTTAACGCTGACTTTGGTAAAGCCAGTCTAAGTCACGCTGTTTTACGAAATGCAAATATGGCGAGAGCTTACTTGAGTCACGCTGATTTGGAGGGAGCAGATTTGCGTGGTGCAGACCTGAGCTTTGCCTACTTGAGCAATGCCAATTTACGCGGCGCAAATCTGTGTGGGGCTGATTTGACAGGAGCAAAAGTTTCTGAGGAACAGCTTGCTACAGCTCGAACAAACTGGACAACCGTTCATCCCAGCGGCAAGCGAGGCGTATGGTAGCGAATGGCTACAAGATTTCCCAGTGCCTAAGTTTTGAATCTGCTATCTTATCTAGGCAATCCTGGTCTAGTTGAGAAGGAATCTAGTTATGGCTGATTCAAATTCTAAGCGTCGTGGCAAGGCAAAACCCGCTCGGAATCTTAGTCCCGAAAAGTATGCCCGTTTGAGGGCTGAGGCGAAGGCACCTTACCGAGGCTTGAGGCAGTTTGTTTATGTTGCTTTTGGTGCATCTGGACTGATCGGAGCTTTTGTTTTTTTCACACAACTGCTTGCAGGTCGGGAAGTTGGCGCTGCTTTTCCCAACTTTGCACTCCAAGTTGGAGTGGTAGCGCTAATGGTCTGGCTGTATCGCTTAGAGCAGAAAGGTAAAGTGAAAGATGAGGGATGAAGAGGTGTGAATATATTTGAAGTTTGGGGAACAAAAGGTTGAGAATCCTGAGGAAGGGAAACACAAAGAAAAGATTACAAAATTGAGGAGCCGCGAAAATCTCCGGCAATATAGTAAAAGCTCAATCGGGATCAGCCGATATAAAGGTCCTGACTATTAACTTCCTGTGAATAAATAATGCCGAGTGCCAGCCCACAAAGGGCTGGCACTCGGCATTTATGGTCGCCGCTTAAGAGATTTCCGAAGCTATCCTCTCAGCTATTGCAAAGGATTAACATCAGAGCTAAGCACTAAGTATGGTGAGGGAATTGCCTCAGCTTGACCCGCGTTAACTAGAGCCTGATAAATAAAGGCCGCTACATCTGCCCGGGTGGCAACCTGATTAGGGTTTAGCTGCTGCACGTTGGGGTAGTTGACGACAATGCCTCGCTGAGTGGCAGCGGCGATCGCCCCCGTTGCGTAAGCCGGAACTTGTCCAGCATCCTGGTAACGAGTTAGCGCGGTCGTATCACCAGCAGGCAGCTTTAAGCCCGATGCCAGGGAAACGAGTGCCTGAACCCTAGGAATTTGTTGATTGGGTCGGAAGGTTGCATCTGGATAGCCACTGAGGAAATTTCCCCGGTAGGCCGACTGAATTGCGGCATTGCCCCAAAAATCTGAGCGAACGTCAGGGAAAGTAATTCCCGATCGCTCTGGAGTGGGTGAAAAAGCAGCATTCACAATGGCGGCAAACTGGGCACGAGTGACGGGTTCATTAGGACGATATGTGCCATCAGGAAAGCCACCAATCACATCTCTGTTAGCTAATGCTTCAATGTATGCTGCGGCCCAATGTCCTGTCACGTCTGAAAATCTGGATGCGCCTGCAATCGTAGCTGCAACAAAGTCAACGGAGCCAGAGATTTGTTCGGGGTCAATCTGATTGCCAACTGCCACGATCGTGTTGCTACGGGTAGCGTTGTAGAGGTCATAGCGACCGTTGTTGCGAATCAGGTTTTCTCCGGGGCTTTCGGCAGTACCCAAGTCGGGCTGAGCATTGGCGATCGCCACTACACCATCACGGGTATTACTCTCAATTACGTTATTTCGTAAAACCGGACGAGCATTGTTAGAAACAACGATACCGTCTACGTTCTGAACGACTTGATTATTTTCTACTCTAGGGGACGAGTTGTCGCCGATCGCAATTCCAAATCCAGTGCTCTGGAAAATGTTGCCGCGAATTTCACCCTGGGCAGTCCGAGCAACCGAAACGCCATTCCCCTGATTGTTGGTGAAGACGTTGCCTTCGATCGTGGGGGCAGCTGTACCGGTGACAAAGATACCGTCTCGCAGGCTATTGGAAAGTGTGCTGTCGCGAATGCTAGGGTTGGTGGATTCTACCCAAATAGCAGTGCCGCGACTGTTAGGGTTGGTGACGGTGACCCCGCGAATCGAGCTATCAGATTCTGCTCGGATCGTCACGTTCTGGACGGCAAAAGTGGGGCTGGCATAACTGCCGCTGCCAATGATCAGAACCGTTTGTCCCTTGGTCGATTCATCACCTCGCAAGATTACATCAGGTCGGACGACGATTGGAAAAACTTCACCTGTGTCGCGGGTGTAGCTACCAGGCGCAAGTTGAACGACCGTATTAGGCTGTGCCTGCTGCATCGCGTAGCTGATGGTGCGAAAGGGAGTTGATTCCCTACCTGCGTCAGGGTTGTCTGTCCCCAGGGTCGGGTTGACATGAAGGACCGTGGCATTTGCGGGAATTTGGGCGGTAATGGAGGAGCCCAGGTTAGCAGGAAGGGGGGCAGCGATCGCTCCACCCGCTAACAGTAAAAGAGCGGTTATGCCCACAGGAATGGACATTTTGACATGGGGGGAATGTCTTCGTAGCATTACCTTACTAATAGATGGGGGGGTGTGCAGAAATGAATTTATGAATCGATTCAAACTTAAACTCCGACTCATGACCGTTTTGCTTAACGCGGGCGCTACGAGGAAAAGCTAGTAAATGTTGTTACTACAGTTGGGACAGGGTTTAAAGACTCTCAGTTCCACACAGGCTAAGCCACGGAAAATACTGCTGGACCTAAACTTTCTTCTAAAGTAAACACCCCAAGTCCCAGCTTTTCACCTACTGGCTTTAGCCTATACTGAAAGCCACCTGGGTCTGGGGCAAGAGGTAGACAGTTCTTAGCCTGTCCCTCTAATCATGCACCGTACCGTCAGGCATGACTGCGCCTCGGAGGTTTGCACGAGTTAAGTCGGCATAAGTGAGATCTGTGTTGCTGAGATTTGCACGGCTAAGATTCGCTTTGCTGAAGTTTGCACCTTTTAGTTTGGCGGCTCTCAGATCAACACCCTCTAAGTTTGCTTTGCTCAGGTTTGCCCACCTTAAATCCGTTCCTCGTAGTGACGCTTCCTGCAGATTTGTATTGAATAGGTAGGCGCGAGTCATGTATGCCTCTCCGAGGTCTGTCTGCGCCAGGTTAGCTTCATACAAAGAAGCCCCGATAAATTGAGCCTGGTAAAGAGTGGCGTTACTGAGGTTTGCGTTACTGAGGTTTGCTTGATACAGATCGGCTTGGCTAAGGTTAGCTTTTGCCAGCTTTGCTGTGGTCAGGTCTGCCCAGCGCAAACGAGTATTGCTCAGGTTTGTGCCAATCAGGTTAGCTCTGGTCAGGTCTGCTCGGTTAAGCGTCGTTCCTCGCAGGTCAGCCCCAATCAGGTTTGCTCCAGTCAAATCAGCTTCTTTAAGGGTTGCCCTTCTCAAGTCAACGACAACCAGCTCAGCTGCGTAGAGATTTGCCCCACTTAGTTCTGCGGCTTGTAAATCAGCGTTGCTGAGGTTCGCCCTGCTGAAATCGGCGGTGGTTAGTTTAGCGTCCCTGAGGATGGCTCGACTTAAGTCGGCATTGCTCAGGTTTATTCCTGGCAAATTTGCGCCGTGCAAGTCTGCTTCACTCAGGTCGAGTTGAATTTCAGGGTTTTGGATTCTCCAGGAAGTCCACTTAGCACTTTGGAGGAGCGACAGATGTTCAATCCTTGCCATCGGAAAGCCTCATTCCTTGTGCCCGCCAATCGGGTTTTCTCGCCCAAAGACGTTTTCCATTGCCGCGATCGCCGCCTGAGAACCCGCCAAAATATCTTGCTCTTCGCCGCCCAAATAAAGTCGCCCAAAGCTGCCAACTGCTTGCACCTGAAGAATATTGATCAGTGCTGCCTTTTCTGCCTCGTTTGCGGCTAAAGCGGCGTAGGCAGCAGGCTGAACTTCTAGCACGTAAAGCGTTTGCCCTGCCAGGAGCATTTGTCCGCGACGGTTGCGGTTGATCAGTTGCGCCTGGTGGGCATCAATATTGCGAATGATTTGGCTGGAAACGACAGACGGCTTGAGGCGATCGCGCTCTTGCACACCTAATGCTTCAAGAATCGCTTTGCCTGCGGCACGAGTTTCTCCTTGGCGGTTAGAATGCACCTCCAGTAGCCCGTATAGCCGTTCGACAAACTGCACCCCTGGACGAACGACCGCAGACTTAAGCGCTACATCTGTGATCCGGTTAATTTCAACACCAGGTGAGATCTCTACCCACAGAGAGGCATCTCCTGGTAACGGCAGAAACCCTAGTGAGACTGTGCCAATGTAGGCAGCGTGCTGAGACTGCAAACTGTCTAAATATACGTAACTGCGAAGTTCTACGCCCAATCTGCGATCTCCGTGTGCTGAGGTCAAACTCCTCAATGTGTAACGATTTGAGTTTACCGCGCTATTCGACTCTTAAGGATGTTATTCGATAGCTTTGCGGAAACGAGCAATAAAAAAACCGTCCATATCGCGCTGATGACACCAAACTTTGAGCCATCCTTCTGGAGTGACAAAAGCATCGCCAGGAGGGTGAGACGGCGGCTGAATCACCCATTCTGAATGGCGAGATAGGAAGGATTGGGCGATCGCCTCATTCTCGGCAGGATGCAGCGTACAGGTGGAATAAACTAGCACTCCGCCTGGTTTGACCCAGGTTGCTGCCTGGTCAAGCAATTCGGTTTGCAGTTGGGCTAATTCCTGGACGGTTTCTGGCGTTTGTCGCCAGCGGGCATCGGCATGGCGGTGCAGGGTTCCTAGCCCTGAACAGGGAACGTCGAGCAGCACCCGATCTGCTTGTTGAGCAAATTGAGTAAATTGACGGCTATCTCCAGCACAGGTCTGGATGCAGGTCAGCCTCAGTCGTTCTGCATTCTGGCGTAGTTTTTTCAACCGCGAAGCATAGCGATCGCATCCCCAAACAATGCCGCGATCGCCCATCAATTCAGCGATGTGCGTTGTTTTGCCGCCTGGAGCCGCACAGCCATCAACAATCATTTCCCCTGGCTGCGGGTCAAGCAAATGACCTACCAGTTGAGCGCTGCTGTCCTGTACGGTCCAATAGCCCTCCCGGAAGCCGGGTAGATTCTGAATTGACCCCGAATTATCCAACAATCGCAGTGATTGAGGCAGTGCGGCGACCGTAGTGGTTTTGATTCCCACCTCTTGCAGCGCTGATTGAACCTGTTCTAAAGAAGCTTGCAGTGGATTAACTCTTAAGTCAATGTGAGGCGATCGGTTCAGCCATTCACAAAGCATCTCCGTTTCCTCAAAGCCTAATTGCTCCAGCCAAACCTGCACCACCCAATCGGGGTAACTGTACAGTACTGCCAGTCGATTGACCGGATCGTCGGGTAGCTGTAGCGGGTCGCCCGTTTCTGCAAGCCGAAGATATTGGCGCAACAGCCCATTGACAAACCCTGCCAATTTCTCAAAGCTGTTTTGCTTTGCCAGATCAACCGTCGTATTGACTGCTGCCGCTGCCGGAATTTGATTGAGATAGCGCAGTTGATACAGCCCCAAATGCAAAATAGCTCGTAAATCGGGGGGCTGCTGATACGATCGCCGCTTTGCAAGTTGGTCAATTAGAGCATCCAACGTTCTTTGTCGTCTAACGCTGCCGTAGACCAGCTCCGTCACCAGGCGGCGATCTGGAGGGGCTGGTTCTGACCGCTGTAAAGCACGGTCTAACGCTATATCTGCAAATGCCCCCCGATGGACTGATCGGAGCGCGAGGAAGGCCGCTTGCCGGGGATTTTGAGTCACTGAACCATTCGGACGAAAGCAAACACCACACAACAGCCCAGCGAAAACTCTCGTAGGCTATTGCCTTGAGATTTTAGCGAATTTAGCTTCATTCAATCGGGCGATTCGTCCGGATGAAGATAAATCCCCCAATGGAATGAGATCTACGTTTTCGGTATATTCACTTACGAAATGGATGCACTTCAAAGCGATGTATAGATCAGGACTACACAGCCAAGGTCGGTGAGAAGTCCTGGCGTAAGTCCTATTTAAAGATTCTTGATTTCGGAGGGATTTCTATGATTCATCACATTTCTATCTCTGCCAGCAATCCGCTTCATGTTGCTGAGGTTTTGGCTGAATTGTTGGACGGTTGCGCTGCCCCCTTTCCACCTCATCCGGGCAGCTACATGGCGCTTGCCCTGGATGAACATGGAACTTTAATCGAAGTTTATCCGGCTGGAACTGAACTGCTGCCAGGAACTGACAGTGAACAGGCAACTTTCTCTACCAATGCGTTTGCCTACAGTTTTGGTGCAGTTCACGCTGCAATTTCAGTGCCTGTTAGCCAGGAAAAGATTCAGGAAGTGGCTCAACGGGAAGGGTGGCGATCGCTCCACTGCAGTCGGGATGGACTGTTTGAAGTGATTGAACTATGGATCGAAAATACGATGATGATTGAACTGCTGCCGCCATCGATCGCCTGTCAGTATCTAGAGTTTGTGCAGCCCGAAAACCTGAAGCAAATGCTTTCTGCTGTCGCAGTTCCAGCATGAGTCTAGAAGTCTGAGTTTGTTACCCAGCACGGAGTAGGGGAGTAGCATTTGGGCAGTGTATTACGCTTAATTCAAGTAGCTTACTTATCGAATGCTACGCCTTGACAATGAACTCCAGGGTCTCATATTCCTCCAAACCTGCGCCGCGAACGAAACCGATTTTCTAAACTTAATGGCCCTGAACCGAACGCTGTCACCATCAGCAGTCCACCTAGAATAGCCAGGTTTTTAAAGAACTGTGTAACCTGCATTCCCTCTGCAAAATTGGTGTGAAAGAGCAGCGTCGTTGGAATTAGAAACAAGATGAGTAACAGTGCCCCCCACTTGGCTTTGTAACCCAGCAAAACCAGGACAGCCCCAACCAATTCAAATACGATCGCACCTACTGTCATCAGGGCTGCGAGAGGCAAGCCTGCCCCTGCAATTTGTTCTTGCGTGCCAGCAAAATCAAGTACTTTACCTGCTCCAGAGCGAAGAAAGATCACTGCCAGACAGGTGCGAGCGATGAGCGGAATGATTTTTTGCAAGTCCATCGGCTTACCTCTAAACCCGTTGTCTGTTGTAAATCTGGCGAACTTCGTCCGATTTATGATCTGGCGTTGGGTAAGTTTCAGCGATCGCCCTCGAAGTAGGCGACACAAATCGAGCAGGGCGATCGCGCAAAACATAATCCCACAGCCAATCAATCAGAACCTGTAGGCGATTGCGAAATCCAGGTAAATAAACAAGATGAACTCCCAACCATAGTAGCCATGCGGGGAACCCAGTAAAGACGAATTTGCCAATTTGGGCTGCTGCCGCATTTCGCCCAATCATGGCGATCGCTCCCTTGTTCCAATACTTAAACGGAACGGGCTGTCGCCCTATCAGTTGCCGCCGAATATTTTTTGCGGCTGCTCTTCCTTGCTGAATCGCAGCCGGAGCCACCATCGGCAACGGTTGACCGCTTTCTTTGAGCAGTGCGAGATCTCCTACTCCATAAACCTCTAGATGATCTGGCACCTGGAGAGTCGGCAAAACTGTCACCTTCCCTTTGTCACCCATCGGTAAACCCCATTGCCGCAAGAGTGAATTAGCCTGTACTCCTGCAGTCCAAATCGGACTTTCTGTAAGAATGATGCGTCCGTCCTGCAAATGCACGGCACCGGAAGTGATTCGGTTTACCTTTGCGTCCAGGATGACTTTCACGCCCATTTTTTGAAGCTGACGCTGGGTATAACGCTGCGATCGCTCTGGCATGTCCCTCAGCAAGCGGCTTCCTGATTGCACCAGCAGCACCTTCACCTGACGAAAATCTAAAACTGGGTAGTCCCGCTTGAGAGAATTGCCGAGCAATTCAACCAATGCACCTGCTAATTCGATGCCTGTTGGACCGCCGCCAATGATTGTAAAGGTCAATCGCTGCCGTCTGCGTTCTGGGTTTGATTCATAGGCAGCCTGCTCAAAGCAACGCAAAATGTGATTGCGAAGGGCGATCGCCTGTCTCAAATTGTCCAGCCGAAATGCATATTCTGCTGCCCCCGGAACGCTAAGAATCTGGGTAACGCTTCCCGTCGCCAAGATCAAAAAATCGTAAAAAATAACGGTGCGATCGGTTTCCACAGCTCGTTGAGCAAAATCAATTCGTTTTACTTCTGCTTGCAAAAACTGAGTATTTGGCAGCTTTCGCAAGATATTGCGAATTGGGTAAGCAATCTGCTCTGCTCCCAGTTCAGCCGTCGCAACCTGATAAAGCATGGGGCTGAAGGTGTGGTAATTGTTTCGGTCAATTAGCAACACTTCAACTGCTGAGCTAGCAACACTTTGCACCGCCGATAGCCCACCAAACCCACCTCCAATGATCACGATTCGAGGGCGCTTTTGCGTACTCATGGTCAGTTCCTCAAGGAATAACCGCCAATTGCCAAGTATTTTTGCCTGACGGTCGTGATCTACACGTATCTTTACATAATTCTTAAGGGTAAGCTGCTAGCTAAATCACAGATGGGATCTTACGGATGCACCACCCACGCTAGAGGGAAGGCGATCGCAAGTTTTCTAAGATAAAAACAGCAAAACGGGTGACAGTAGGTGACCGTATGAGTCAGCAAAATTCTTCTAGCTGGGATTTGGGACGCTTTGTTAAAACGCTGTCCTACTTTGGAGCGATCCCCTTCCTAAGCAGTGTCGATTGGTTCCAGCAGTGGCTAGGCAGTCGTCCTGACCCAAAGGTCGATCGCTCTGCTATCTCCTACGGCACTTCTGCAAAAAACGCTACCAGTTTCTTAACTGATCCCAAATTAGGCAACATTCTGGTCGTGGGTGCAGCCGCAGCGCTGGGACAGCAGGTGGTGCAGCAGTTGGTCGATCAGGGCTACCGGGTGCGATCGCTGTTCACGCCGACTGAGGAAGTCCCAACTCCATCCCAAAATCAAATAGAACCTGTGCAAGCAGATCTTGCCAGCCCTGAAGCAATTTCCGATGTTCTGAAAGGCGTGAGCGCAATTATCTGTGTGAATGGACCAGAGTACTCTTTGCCTCGCCTGATTGATGCAGCCGCAGATAGTCTAAATCGACCGGGTCAGCTTGTTTTCGATTTCACTAACCCCACCAGTGACCTTAAGGAAGTTTGGGGTGCGCTGGATGATGTTGTCATGGGCGGTGCGAGTCAAAGCAGCATTCGTTTAGATACTGACGGTGCCGTATTTTCTGGAACCGTCTCAACTGCAAACTCTGGCGGTTTTGTCTCCGTTCGTACGCGCAACTTTGAGCCGCCGCTCGACCTGTCTCAAGCAGAAGGAGTTGAGCTGTGCGTGAAAGGGGATGGCAATCGCTACAAGCTATTGCTGCGGAGCGAATCGGGCTGGGACAGCCTTGCCTACAGCTATTCGTTTGACACGATCCCAGATACCCAAATGCTGATTCGGGTTCCTTTTTCAGCGCTGATCCCGGTATTTCGAGCTAAGACGGTAAAAGACGCTCAATCGTTTGATTCCAGCCGAACCTATGCCTTTCAGCTAATGCTCAGCAAGTTTGAGTATGATGGCGCGCTCAATCCTCACTTCTCACCTGGACCGTTTCAGCTTCAAGTGAAATTTATCAAAACCTACAAAATCTCTGAGTTGCCGCAGTTTATTCTTGTCAGTCCTGTGGGCGCTTCTGATGCAGAAGCAGAATCAAGATTACGTCAAAGTGAAATCGCTTACACGATTGTAAAACCGTCCTCATTAACGGATGAAGCGGGGGGGCGATCGCTCCTCTTTACGTCAGACAGTCTCCCAGAAAACCTTGACCAGCAAAACAAAATCAGCCGTGAAGATGTCGCAGCCGTTTGCGTCCAATCGCTTTCCCACTCTCAAGCTCGTAACACTACCTTTCTGGTTACAGAAGCCGAAAACAATTGCGCTCCCCGTGACTGGGATTGCTTGTTCTCTCAACTGAAACCCAATCCGTAAACACTCCCAAAAAACAATTTTTTCCCGTTTTCTCGTTCTAAGGCTTTGCCTTGTAGTGCCTATAAACTGGTTGACTGACAAATCTTCTGATGTAGGTTGGGTGAAGCGAACGCGTAACCCAACAGAATCCAGGTGGATGTTGGGTTGCACGTTGTTTCACCCAACCTAAGCTAACCCATAGTTTTGGAAGTTTTGTCAGTCAACCAGATCTATAAATGAGGCTCCGCCTTGTGGGAGTCCCAAGAAGCAGAGCCTCACTATGAAACATCTCCAGGCTCTACCTGGGGACGACATTGACAAGAGGTTACAGGCTAAACCCATGTCCCCTACTAGAAGGCGATTTTCTCCAGAGATGCAATGAACTGTGTTTCTCCCGAAGAGGGTAGAAGATGCTAGTTGCCACCAAAGTGCTTAACGATCGCCTCTGCGAATTCTGAACACTTCAGTGGTGGGTCTACCGGAGGTTCCATCAGTCGTGCTAGGTCATAGGTCACTTCACGGTGCGAAATTGCTGCTCCAATTCCTTGCTTGATCAGGTCGGACGCTTCCTGCCAACCCATATATTCCAGCATCATCACTCCTGACAAAATGACGGAACCCGGATTAATCCGGTCTAATCCAGCGTGTTTAGGAGCCGTGCCGTGGGTCGCCTCAAAAATCGCGCAGTTGTCGCCGATATTTGCTCCTGGTCCCATTCCTAACCCACCAACGATCGCCGCTGCTGCATCCGACAGATAGTCTCCGTTCAGGTTCATGGTCGCCAAAATCGAATATTCATCAGGGCGAGTCTGAATTTGCTGAAAAATGCTGTCAGCAATTCGGTCATTCACCATGATCTTGTCTTTCCACTGCCCGCTGCCGTGGGTTTCCCAGATGGCATCCAGTACTGCCTGTACCTCTTTGCAAACATCTGCTTTTTTCTCAGCCGTCAGAGCATCGTAGCCTGGTTCAATTTGACGGGCATTATCCTCCACGCTCAGATCCGGGTTGCGCTCCTTGTTACTTAAAATCCAAGATTCTCGCTCAGTCACGCACTCATTCCGAAACTCAGTTGTGACCAACTCATAGCCCCAGTCTCGAAACGCCCCCTCGGTGTATTTCATGATGTTGCCTTTGTGCACCAAAGTCACCATCTGCTTGGACTTGGGCAACCGCAGGGCGTGTTTCATGGCACGACGCACTAATCGCTGAGAACCTGTTTTGCTGATGGGTTTAATGCCAATTCCCGAATCGAGGGGAATTTTCTTCTTGCCATGCTCAGGTGTAGCTGGGATCAGGTCTTCGTTGAGTAGCTTGATCAGGCGATCGCCCACCTCGCTACCCTGCCGCCATTCGATCCCCAGATAAATATCTTCTGTGTTTTCCCGATAAACAATTACATCTAGCTTTTCGGGGGTCTTATGAGGGGAAGGCGTACCTGCATAGTATGTGCATGGACGGACACAGGCGTAGAGGTCATGAATCTGCCGTAGGGCCACATTGAGCGATCGAATTCCGCCGCCAATTGGAGTGGTCAAGGGCCCCTTGATTGCCACGCCATACTCCCGGATGGCAGTTAGCGTATCTTCTGGCAAGTACTGATAAGTCCCGTAAACCTCACAGGCTTCGTCCCCAGCATAAACCTTGAACCAGACAATCTGTCGCTGGTAGCCATAAGCCTGTTTGACAGCAGCATCAAAAACTCGTTGAGCAGCAGGCCAAATATCTACTCCCGTGCCATCTCCTCGAATAAAAGGGATGATCGGGTTGTCTGGAACAATGGGTTCGCCGTTCTCAAAGGTAATTCGCGATCCAACATTGGGAGGAACAATTTTTTCGTACATGGTTGCAGCAACTCCTGCTTGCTAGCGATTCTGTAGCTTCCCTGGCAGATTAGCAAACTTCCTGCCCCACAACGGTGTTAGACTTGATTTTTTCGTCTGCCTTTTTGCTGTATCACCAAAGCTGTAAAGCTAAAAGGGTACTTTTGCTCAGAATCAGTGGTTTGAATTAGAATTCAGATCTTTGACTAAGGTGAATATTGCCGCGTTGCTGTTTAAGAAAGACTAGAAAGAGAAGTTTTACGATTCGTGATCCTAAGATAAAAAAGAGTAAGGCTAGTTCTATCGCTCTGTGCTGTGACGGCTGTGTAAATCTGCATGAAGAAAATTCTGATTGTTGATGACGATATCACCTTAAAAACTGCCTTGATCCGCTATCTGGAGAATCGGGGATATTCGGTTCAAAATGCTAGCTCTGGCGTTGAGGCGATGGAGCTGTTTGAGCAAAATCCGCCTGATTTGGTCGTTTCTGATGTCATGATGCCAGAGATGGACGGGTTAGAGTTTTGCCGCCGCTTGCGAAATACTCGCTTTGGGCAGTTGGTGCCGTTCATTTTCCTATCGAGCCGTAAAGATATTGACGATCGCATTCAGGGGCACAAAATGGGGGCAGATGACTATCTGGCAAAGCCCTTTGAGCCGCGAGAGTTAGTTGCCAAAATCGAAGCTCAGTTAGAGCGATCGCGTCGAATTCATTCAGAAATCGTGCGGTTGATGCAGCAGTCCGAAAATAATACTGCTGAGCAGCCCAGTGTCGCAACACCTTCTCCCCTGCCGCTTACACCAGCCGAGGAAAAGGTATTTTGGGAAGTGATTCAGGGCTTTACCAATAAGCAGATTGGCGATCGCCTATTTGTTAGCCCTCGCACCGTACAGACGCACCTCAGCAACATTCTTAGTAAACTCCACCTGGAAAACCGTTCCCAACTCATTCGCTTTGCCTTTGAGCGAGGCTACAGTTCTCCAGGTGAACAAACACCAGAGGAATAGCATCTTCCTTACCCCTAATGCATTTTAGGGGAGCTTATAGCTTGCCACCCGTAGCACTAGCTCTCCCTCCTCAGGATTGCGGCTAAAGACAAAGGCTCCTTCCTCCGTTTCACCACCAGAAAGAAAATCGATTTGTTGTTCACCCGATTCTTCAACTTCGCCATCAATGCGAAGTTCAGCAATCACTTGCACTGATTCGGCTGTTCCCCCGCCAACATTCTCAATTTCAAACGGCACGTAGAATTGTCCCGAAGCTTCTCGCACCGCACCTTGACTAGAAACTGTAATGTCAGGAGGTTGCTGCTTTTGTTCATCAAACCAGATATACAGCACGAGTCCCACAATCATGGCTAAAATCAAACCAGCAATGCCAAACGTGGTCTGTTCTGCAAGCGAGCGCGGACGTTGCTGTGGCGAAGCTTCAGAGGGTTGTTGGTCAGGAGAATGGGCTGGGGTTCGGGTCATACTGCTAACCTTCCCGCTGCACCCCCAACTGTTGCAGGCAATCCTAGGATGAGTGTGTATTGTAACCACATTGTCCAGGGGTCGCCAAAGCTCAGTTGGTGGAAGAACCACAGCATAAATGCTGCTGCTGCCAATGAAACTAAATAGCAAGCAAGCGTTTCACTCATTGGGCGCTGGAAGACACCCTGTTGCTGCATCCGTTTTTGCTGATCAGCAAAACCCGACTGGAACACAATGCCATAAGAAATGATCAACGAAGCCGCGATAATAGCAAGCAGCCTTCCTCCTGAGACGGCACTGGCTAACATTACAACTTCATCAGTGGGAGCAATATTCAAAGCAATCACAGCAGCACCGATTAAGGTTGCCCCAATGTCGCTAAAGGTGGCGTTGATTTCGCTTTTGTAGGAGCGTTGCCCCTCATTACCACCTCGATCTCCCCTTAGAAATTGATTTGCTAGCGCCACCCCTAGTGTGAATGGCAAACTCTCGAATAGCACTTTGCCTAACATTTCATCTAGAGAGACATCAGAATTGATTTCACGGAGTAAAGTCAGCATTACCGTTGCACAAACGATGCCAATAGAAATGGCTTCAACACTGTTTCTAGCTGCATCGATCGCCCGAATTTTCTCAATCTTGCGAAACCCCGCAGTGCGATTAAGCAGAAATATAACAATGTAGGTGATTGCGATCGCCAGTAGCATCAGGGGTGGCTCAACAACCGAGCCAATCCACCAAACTTCCATTGTATAGAGCAGTGGAATACCAAACAGAAAACCACCGCAAGCACCGCGAATAATGTCGTCAAGCTCGTTGAGCCAGACATTTTTGCGGTGTTTTTTTGCTGTATCCATAACCCTTTCTTAACTGGTTTTCCTATTGTGTCATAGATAGGAAAACCATTTGATACTTAGTAATAGAGAAGCGATCGCCCTGTTCAGTTTCTACTAATCCCCTTCTCCTCCTTCCCCAGTTTCCCCCTCTTCAACTTCTCCCTCTTCAACTTCTCCCTCCTCCGCTTCTTCCTCAATTTCCTCACCTAGTCCACCACCCTCTTCAGCTTCAGGTGCATTAGGCGCACAGCCCACGGCAACAACCACTAGAAAGGCAGTCACAACCCAACCCATCAGGGCTTTAAAGGGACTGCGGGTAAAAGTGTTAATCATAATCGGTCTCTACCTGCTAGCTAGAACGAAACGTTGCAGTTACATGAGCAATTCTGGAGGCAAACCCGTGCCCCCTTCATCTACCGTGAGTTTAGTTTCCTGATTGTATGGAAACAAGCGAGCTAGCGCTTCTCGAATGTCCACTCCAACACCTCAATTGGTGCCTGTTGAAGTGCCTCCCTCAACTCTGTATTACTGTCAAACTTTACCTGTGATAACTTACAGGTTTCTACATTCACAGTAAACTCCTCATCCTCAAAGGGCCAAGGTCTAATCGTGACGCGGTTATCACGAAACTGAATCACGTCATACCGCTTTCCATCTGGACCTTTACTCACTTCCAATGCTCGCTCATCTTCAGGAAGCTTTTGCTGGCAGAGGATGAGCGAGAGGCGATCGCACCATTGCATAAAGGCGTAAGCCGCATCCACATCCTCTTTAGGAATTTCCAACTCCTTTTGATACTGCTGCTGAAGCTCAAGTTGTTCATCTAAGAACTTGTCTAGTTCTTTTGATGTTCCACGGCTCGGCTCTGTCAGGCGGCTGATGTGCATAGAAGTCATCAGAGTAACCCACCGCCCTCGATAGCGCGAACTTTCGATCTGCTCAGACAACTGCTCAACCGAAGTTCCCTGCTCAAGGGTAAAGTCCAACGGTGTGCCTGCTCTAGTTAGTTCATTTCCCTCCCATTCACGCTCCAAGTCATCGTGGTGAGAAATTGCTGCCACAGTTTCATACAGACGAGGAGGTGCATCTTTTCGTCGCCATTGCCCTGCTAGCTGTGCTGCCAGCAATGCATGGGCACGGTGATAAATCACTTGCCATCCGTCCTGCTCCAAATTCACAATCATCACTTCATCCTTAAAGCCGAAAGCACGCTCAAAAGGCACCCAAAAACTGCCTTTCAAGAACGTCAAGAAATATAAAGCACTGCTTAGAATAGCTTTTGTGTTTCAGTTCATCACTCCATCGCTTGGCTGAAATCTTTGAGTATTGCGGAATTTCCTGTTGCTCCCTAAGCAAAATCTCAGTGCGCACCTAGATTAGTATAAATTTATACTCTAATTGCGTAAGTAAAGCTTCTTAATCCAGAAGAGCAAACAGAAACTCAAGTATTTTTCTGGTTATTAGGAGGGGGGTGACTTTATTACCTTAAATACGAAGTTTCTAATTCCTGGTTAATTCCTATGGCTCGCATCAAAGGTAACTCTAAGAAGAACTCTCTCAAAGGCACTGAAGGCAAAGACAACCTTCGCGGATTCAGCGGTAATGATCGCTTAATGGGGCAAAAGGGAAATGATGTCCTTGATGGTGGCACGGGTAAAGATGCTCTCTTCGGTGGCTTGGGCAACGACACTTATGTCGTGGATAATAGTGGCGATCGCTCCATTGAGTTGGCAAATCAAGGAACTGACATAGTTCAGTCATCTGCCAGTTACAGGCTGGGTAAGCACGTTGAACATCTCGCTCTAAAAGGCAACAAGGCAATCAAAGGAATAGGCAATTCACTGAATAACCATCTCACTGGTAATGCAGGCAATAACCTGCTCAGCGGTTTAGCAGGAAAGGATCGTTTAAGAGGTGGTGCTGGTAATGACGTTCTTGATGGCGGAGCAGGTCAAGATGTGATGATTGGAGGAGTAGGCAACGATACTTACGTCGTCGATAACCTCAAAGACAAAGTCGTAGAGGGAGGCAATCAAGGGATTGATAACGTTCGCTCCTCGATCAGCTATAGTTTGGGCAATCATGTAGAAAATCTAGTTTTGATAGGCACTCAAAACCTAGACGGGAGAGGAAACAGCCTCGCCAACACCATCACCGGCAACAGCGGTCATAACGTGTTAAATGGTGATGCAGGTGCAGATACTTTGACGGGTGGAATGGGCGATGACACTTACCTGGTTGACAACGTCGCAGATGCCACAATTGAACTTGCCAATGGTGGTATTGATCGGGTTAGAACAGCTTTAGCTGATTACAAATTAGCTGATAACATCGAGTATCTGGAATTTACGGGCACCAAAAACTCTAACGGCATCGGAAACGACTCAGCCAACACTATCATCGGCAACGTTGGCAACAACGTTTTGGACGGTGCAGCAGGAGCAGATAAACTGATTGGTGGACTTGGTAACGACCTCTATACCGTCAGTGATGCAGGAGATTTAGTCGTTGAAGCCGTAGGAGAAGGGGTTGATCTGGTTAAGTCTAGCCTCGCTGATTACACGCTCACCGCTCAGGTAGAAAACCTGCTTCTAGTTGGTAACGCTATCAAAGGTACAGGTAATGACTTAGTAAACACCATTACTGGAAGCACTGCTGACAACGTTCTAGATGGTGCAGCAGGAGCAGATAAACTAATTGGTGGACTCGGCAGCGATACCTATTTAATCGATAATGCTGGAGACCTTGTAGTGGAGTTAGTGAATGAAGGTATTGACGTAGTTCGCTCTACTCTCACTGACTACACCCTGACTCAGCAGGTAGAAAACCTGGAGTTGCTTACTGGAGCAGTCAATGGTGCAGGAAATGATTTAGCAAACACGCTTAGCGGCAATGCCGCTAACAATATCTTGTCTGGCGGTGCTGGTGCTGACTCTCTTGTTGGCGGTGCTGGCGCTGACAAGTTAATTGGTGGCTTAGGCATTGATACGCTTACGGGTGGCGCTGGAATTGACACCTTTGCGCTCTTGGATACAAGCAAAGATATCATCACCGATTTCAATGCAGGAGAAGACATTATTGCTCTGGGGCAAACTGCCTTTGGGTTGGTTGATCAGGTAGTTGGTTCAGTCTTAAGTGCAGATCGGTTAGTAGTAGTTGATAGTGATGCATCAGCGTTGCAAGGTGCTTCTGGTCTTTTATCTAATTTGTTGGTTGGAGCAACTCGCCTCATCTATAGCACTGAGAGCGGCAAGCTGTTCTATGATGCAAATGGTACGAATGCACTAGGATCTGTGAATGGTCTTGGCGAGAATGGTGGGCTAGTTGCCACCCTTGATAAAGCACTTGGAACTGTACCAACTCTTACTAACGCTAGTTTTGTGGTTAGCTCAATCGTATAAGTAATAATGTTTCTCTAAAAAGAGGCTACAGATGGAAAGGTACCCTTCCATCTGTAGCCCTAATTTTTGAAATTGGTATAACAGTCATATACGACTAGATTGGGCTGAGTAAGTAAACATAAAGAGCCTCCATACCTGAAGGTATGGAGGCTCTTTATGTTTAAGAGGTCTGTTCATCTGGTGGGTCCCGTTTGTCCTAGCGTTTTAAGTTGATTGGAGTAGGGAACTCTATGATCAGGGGTCATTTCTTTAGGAAAATTAGACACGGGCGATGACTACAATTCTTGTAATCGAAGATGAAGTATCACTTAGGGAAGAAATTTCTGAACTGCTCGAACTTGAGGGCTTCCAGATTACCAGTGCTGAAAATGGGTTGGCTGGTGTTCAGATGGCAAAGGAGCTACTACCCGACTTAATCGTTTGTGACGTAATGATGCCTGAGTTGGATGGGCATGGCGTCCTATCCCAGCTTCGTCAAGAACCGGCTACAGCTTTAATTCCTTTTATTTTTCTAACCGCTAGGAACACGGTTGAAGATTTCCGGCAGGGGATGAAGTTAGGAGCCGATGATTACATTGTTAAGCCCTTTAAGCGAACTGACTTATTAGATGCGATCGCCACTCGACTTACCAAACAAAATTCAATCGTGCAACTACAGCGAAAGATTGCAACGTTGAACCAAAGTAATTTAGAGAAAGACGACTTCCTCAATACTGCATCCCACGAGTTACGTAACCCAGCCACTAACATTCTGATGGCAATTCAAATGCTGAAGAAAGCTCCCACTAAGGAGCGGCTACAGCGCTATCTGGAAGTTTTGCAAGCAGAGTCTAACCGTGAACTGGAACTAATTGATGACTTATTGGATTTGCAGCGCTTGGAAACTGATTCGCACCCTGCTAACGTTGAAACAATAAAATTGCAAGACTGGGTTCCAGCCGTTGCAGAACCTTTTCAAGTTCGTACTCAGGCTCGTCAGCAGACGCTGCAAATTAATGTGCCGCCTTACTTGCCTACGGTCATAGTAGATTCTGCCAACTTAAAGCGTATGTTAGCTGAACTACTCAACAATGCCTGCAAGTACACGGCTCCTTCTGGAAAAATTGCTCTAGAAGTTTATCGTGCGCCACAAGCTTCAGCAACGCTCAACTCTAATTTAATTATGCTAGTCATCAGCAACGAAGCTGATATTCCTGATACTGCGCTGCCACGTCTGTTTGACAAGTTTTACCGCGTGCCAAATGCCGATCGCTGGCAACAAGGCGGCAGTGGTTTAGGGCTAACGTTGGTTAAAAAAATTGTTGAGCGACTCAACAGCACTATCCAAGTCACAAGTGAAGCAGGGTGGACCCAATTTACAATTCAATTTCCCACTTCTTGAATACTGTGAATAGGCTGAAACAGTTTAAGCTACTCCATTTGAAGGAGGTATGATTGTCTCTGTTTTCCTAGCATTATGACAGAAAAGACAACCATATCAACTCATTAAAGCTTCTGTTATGGATAAGCAAAACAACGATCAAATTAAACAACCCACCCAACCAGAAGACGTTAAACCAGAGCAGAAAAAAGCGATTAAGGAAGAGATGCGTAAGGGTGGAAAGCACCTGACAGCTAACCCTGGCGATCGCATTTCCGATGAACCTCAAACCATTGAAGAAAAAGCACAACAGGTCGCTGTAGATACTGCAGATATTACAGGTGATCATATCACCGTTCCAACTTATTTCATCGTAGATGAACCGGATGGCGAAAAGAAAGCTCTACATCATGTAAAAGATGCAGAAGAGATTTCAGATGTCATTCGCCAAGCTCGTGTCGATGAAGATGGTAACCGTGTCTGGTGGTAAGTAGAGACAAGTAGTCCTGAATTACTTAGAGTTTCAGTAGTGAGTTTAATTTGCACTACTGGAACTCTTAATTGGTGTGCATGCCAAAGTGAATGTTTGAATAAATTGCAGTTTAGTTCCCAATAGTTAGGATATAAAACAATGCCTCAGAAGCAGAAAACTAAGGAAAAAGCGCAGCAACCCCCTCAGCATCAGGAGCAGCAACCTGGAAGCGAGGAGGCAATGAATCCTAAACCTCAAGCTCAAGATCCAAGCTATCAAGGCAGCAATAAACTCAAAGATAAAGTTGCTCTAATTACGGGTGGTGATAGCGGAATTGGGCGTGCTGTTGCCCTCGCTTTTGCTAAAGAAGGAGCAAAAGTCGCGATTGCCTACCTAAATGAACACGAGGATGCTGAGAAAACAAAACAGCAAGTTGAGCAGGAAGGTGCTCAGTGTGTCTCAATGGCGGGCGATATTGGAGACGAGCAGTTTTGTCAGCAGTTAATTCAGCAAACTGTCGATGAATTTGGGCAAATCGATATCCTGATCAACAACGCTGCCGAACAGCATCCACAAGATAGCATTGAAAAGATTAGTGCAGAGCAACTAGAGCGAACTTTTCGAACTAACATCTTCTCAATGTTTTATCTCACCAAAGCTGCTCTACCTCACCTAAAAGAAGGCAGTGCGATCGTTAACACAACTTCTGTAACCGCATACAAGGGAAGCCCTGAACTGCTGGACTATTCTTCTACAAAAGGTGCCATTGTTGCGTTTACTCGCTCTTTGTCTCAAGCATTAGTCGAGAAAAAAATCCGAGTGAATGCAGTTGCTCCTGGTCCGATCTGGACACCTCTGATCCCTGCGACTTTCCCTGAAGATAAAGTAGAAAGCTTTGGGCAGCAGGTGCCGATGAAGCGAGCCGGACAGCCAGAAGAAGTTGCTCCAAGTTACGTGTTTCTAGCGTCAGATGACTCATCCTATATTACTGGACAGGTGATTCATCCTAACGGTGGTACCGTAGTCAACGGCTAATTCATTTGGGGTTACTGCCTTTGGGAACTTAGAGCTTGACGGTGCAGTAGTTCGGTGAATGCTTCTGCTGACACTGGTGGACTAAACAAATAGCCTTGCGCTAGATCGCAATCATGTTGGCTGAGAAATGCTAGTTCTGCGGGGGTTTCTACGCCTTCTGCAATTACCTGTAGCTGAAGTTGGTGTGCCATTTGAATGATTGCAGTTGTGATTGCACCGTTTTTGGCATCCTGGCTAATGCTTTTAACAAAAGTGCGATCGATTTTTAGAGTATTAAAGGGAAATCTTTGTAGATAACTTAGGGAAGAATAGCCTGTGCCAAAGTCATCTACAGAGACTCGAATGCTCAGCGATCGCAATTGTTTTAAGGTTTCAATAGCGGAGTCAACATCCTGGACTAAAGCACTCTCAGTCAACTCCAAGTCCAACAGAGCAGGGTCAAGTCCAGTTCGCTGAAGTGTTCGGGCGATCGCCTCGCACAATTTGGGTTGCCCAAACTGATGTGCCGACAAATTAACAGCAATTTGGAGATTGTCAAATCCCTCAGCCTGCCACAACTTCGTTTGCTGGCAGGCTGTTTGTAGAACCCATGCCCCGATTGGAACAATCAGACCTGTAGCCTCAGCCAAGGGAATAAATTCGGCTGGTGAGATCATTCCTCGTTGAGGATGTTTCCAGCGCAGCAAAGCCTCTGCACCTGTGATCATTTTTGTCTTGAGATTAATCTGAGGCTGATAGTAGACTTGAAGCTCTGAACGTTTTAACGCATAACGCAAATCGGCTTCAATCGCAAGTTGGTCAGATGTAACTTTGGTTATTGGTTGATAAACTTTGAACTGACTACTGCCCTGGCTTTTAGCCTCGTGCATGGCAATGTCTGCATGGCGAATCAGGGTATCGATATCATTCCCATCTTCGGGATAGACCGCAATTCCTAAGCAACCTGTTAAGAAAACTGTTCGCTCCTGTACCGTAAAAGGCTGGCTCATGGCCCATAACAAGTTTTGAGCAACACGGGCGATCGCTGAATGAATGTCTTGGGTTTGAGATAATTCCAAGCCCATTGTCCCCAAAACGATGGCAAACTCGTCATCTCCCAAACGAACAACTAAGTTCCTAGAGCCAACAAAAGCTTGCAAACGTTCTGCCATCGTCCTAAGCAGATAATCGCCTAGTTCATATCCTAATGTGCTATTGACTCGGCGGAACTGACTGATATCTAGATATAAAACTGGAATGGGTAAATGAACTCCATCAGTTTCAGCTAATACCTGATGAAAGCGTTCACTTAGCATCAGTCGGTTAGGCAAACCCGTTAGGCTGTCATAGTAAGCGAGTTGGTTGAGAGACTCAGTTGCTTGACTTAGATCGGTTGCATATCGATGAGAAAAGGCTTTTCGTTTAGCTAAGCGTGTGGCGATCGCACCCAACAGTTCCGAACGAGTAAAAGGTTTAGTTAAATAATCATCAGCACCCAATTCCATGCCATACCGCAAATCAGACTTGGTTGCCTTAGCTGTGAGAAAAACAAACGGTACTGTCTCTGTTATGGGGTGCTGTCGCAGAGCCGTTAGCACCTCATAGCCATCTAGCTCTGGCATCATGACATCGCACAAAATTAGATCTGGTAACAGTTCCCGAGCAAGCCGTATTCCCTCAGGGCTGGTTTCTGCGGCAATTACCTCAAAACCCTCTACTTCAAGTAGCTCAATGATGCAGGCTCGGACATCTAGTCCGTCTTCAATCACCAAAATTTTGGGCATAATCTTTATCCTGTTTACCTTCCGACTGATTGACCCAAAGGAAGGCGAACCGTAAATGTTGTTCCCACTCCTACCTCACTTTGTACCGTAATCTGTCCACGGTGCAAGTCTACACACTGTTTAACGATAGATAGCCCTAACCCAGTGCCGCCAATTTTCTCAACATTGGTTGCTCGATGAAAGGGCTCGAACAATTTAAGTTGATCTACTAGAGGAATACCGATGCCTGTATCCTGCACCTTAAAAACCGCTTCTTCTACTTGAGTTAAAAGTTCAAATCGAATCACTCCACCCTTCGGCGAGTACTTGATTGCGTTGCAGAGCAAATTACCAAAAATATGTTGAAGCAATTTTTCATCCATATAAACTTGCTCCCCATTTCCCTGACTTATGTAGGCAATGGAGTGTTGGCTACCCTCATCGGGTTGTAGCTCCTCTACCAAATTTTGGCAAAAGTGCCCTAAGTTCACCAATTGGGGATTAAACTCTAGTCTTCCCGATTCGGATTGTCCCAGGAACAACACATTTTCTAATAGCTGGGTAATGCGTTGAGTAGAGTTTTGAATTCGCCGAAAATAAATTTGCCTCTTTTCCTCGGTACACCGTTGCCCATAGGTTTCTAGAAGCTCGGCTGACAAAACAATGCTGCTTAAAGGTGTACGGAACTCGTGGGACACCATCGAGATGAAGTCAGATTTGAGCCGATTCAGTTCTCTTTCTTTGAGCAGAGATTTACGAATTTCGCCTTCTGCCTGTTTGCGTTGAATGAATAAGCCCAACTCTGCTGAGGCAGAAATTAACTCAATGAGTCGTTGGTCTTCTTCACGTGCTTCAAACATGTAAAACACTAGAACTGCTAGCACGCGATCGTTTGCCACAATCGGGATACCTAGAGCAGCTTTGAGTCCTGCATTCAAAGCGAGCTTAGCCCGCAGATAAACGTTGCTAGCTTCAGTTGAAACATCACGGCACCACTCTGGGTACTTGGCTGCCCAAACTCGCCCTGGGAGACCAACTCCAAGTGGAAAAACAAACTCCCGACTTATAGTTCTAAACTCAGTCAAACCTTCTACTTTGCTGTACCAGACAGGACTACATTCGAGGACCGATTTTTCCGCATTGGGAACCCATGCTTCTCCAATAGCCCAAGTTGTTGCTTCACAAACTTTCTGCAGCGCTACCTGAAGCGCCGAGTGAAAGTCTTCTGACTCAAGAATCGCTTGAGTCATAGTTTGGAGTAACTTAGACTCCTGCTCTGCTTGCTTCCTTAAGGTAATATCTTCTGCAATACCAGCAAAGCGATAGACTTCACCTAATTCATCTCGAATGGGAAAGGCGCGATCGCGGATCCAACGCACAGTCTGGTCAGGGCGAACCACGCGATATTCTGTTTCCCAGTCCTGTAGTTCTTGCTCTTGAACTAAGTTTGCTACGTGCTCACGATCTTCTGGGTGGATAGACTCTATCCAAGTCTGCGAGTTAGCGTAAAGGCTTTCACAGCTACGTCCCCAAATCATCTCGTAAGCAGGACTGACATAGATGAGTTGGCTGCGATTTGAGCTAGTGATCCAGAAAACTTCACCGATATTCTCAGCGAGCTGACGAAACTGTTCTTCACTTTGGCGGAGGGCTGATTCTACCTGTTTTAGGGCGCTGACGTCGCGACAAACCGTAAGGACAAACTCAACCTTGCCTTGGCTATCAAACTCTGGAACTAGACGAGACTGGTGATATTTTGTACCTACTGGTGTAGAAAACTCAAATTCAATAGTTTTGGATTGCCCTGTTGAGAAAACGTCCCTCAAGGACCTCTCCCACATCGCTATAGTGTTCTGAGATCCCCATACTTCTCGGTTTGTACGACCAATCAAGCAATCGGGCAACAAGCCAGTTGCTTGAGTGACAGCAGGATTAATGTAAAGATGTCGCAGGTCTCGGTCAAAGCGAGCAATCACATCGGGGGAATGCTCAACCAAAGCTCTAAATTCTTGCTCTCGCCGACGTAGCGCAATTTCTGTCTGCTTACGCTCTTCGCTTTCTCGCAGGGCTATTTCTGTTTGCTCTGCTTGTTCTAAACGCTTGTGTAATTCCGTTTGATAGAGGGCGATCGCCATGTATTTTGCAGCTAGCTGCACTAAATCTAATTCTGCTGCTGTCCATTGACGAGGACGGTTGCACTGATAAAGGCTGATTTCTCCTAGATAAGATTGATGACAGACCAGCGGGACTATAACTGTGGCACCAATCTCACTAGTTTGAATAAATTGCTGAATTTCTGGGGAAAGGATGGTGTCGAGGCGATCGCACACTACTGCATCTCCCTCAGTTAGCTGTAGCTGAAAATGAGATTGGAGGCAGTGGGTATCCGCAAAAAGATCGGTTTTTAGGGTGGCTTGACTAATAGTTACTTGTCCAGCACCTGGTCTAACTAACAGACAACAACTAACATTTAGAGCTAGATGTAGTTGATTGACGGTAGCTTGCAGTGCCTCGTCTGTTTTTCGTAAACCCTGAAGAGCTTGAAGAATGGGTTGAGTAATTGCTGTCTGTTGTGTCTGGGTCATAACCGGATCAAAAGTAAAGCTGCCCTGTTAGGGAAGTTCAGAAAAATTGAACAGGTTTTGAGTGCCATTGAGCATTTCTACTTAGACCTCTTTGCGCTTGAGCATCTGGAAACCGACAAAACTTGTTGAGTCCTAATCCTTCACTTAGTTATCCCAAATATTGAGCAAAGCTAACTTCTGAGCTCTGCACTAACTAGATGACTAATCACTATGTTGAAGAATGTCCTAAAACGGAATCTGCTCGTAGTTTGGGGTTAAGAATTTTTGGATTAAAGACTTAGAAAAGACCTGGACGGAACGAAGGCAGCGATCGCCCATCCAGATAGCCAAAACTTACTCTTCCACCTGTACTGAACTGATGTGCGAGAAGGATGTGACATCTATCACAAAGTCTCATATTTTTAGACGTTTCTCTTAAACAAACTTTTTTGATGTGGGGGTAATTTTGCTAGGCAATATTCGTATCAGAACAAAAAGCTGAGAAATTTTAGAGTTTCTTTAGAAATATGCTGAACTAGCTTGGTTTTATGAACGAAAATGTACTAACTTTTATAAAGTTCCTTAACCGCTCTTAAATGCTTTATGAGTCTAGATATCCCTGAGTCTATTAAACCCTGGCTTAACTTTGTTCACCCTGTGATTATGTGGGTGCTGTTGGCGATCGCCATCTATGCGCTCTACTTAGGCTTTCAAATCCGTCGTACTCGCAAAGCTGAGGGAGATGCCAAAAAAGAACTGATTAAAGGAAAATTCAACATTAAGCACTACCAAATCGGTTCTGCTTTACTTGCCTTTATGGTCATCGGTACGATTGGTGGGATGGCAGCAACTTACATCAACAACGGAAAGTTGTTCTTTGGACCCCATCTACTGGTTGGTTTGGGAATGACGGGTTTAGTCGCTACCTCTGCTTCACTCTCTCCTTTCATGCAGAAAGGGCAGGATTGGGCACGCTACACTCATATCCTGCTCAACGTTGGGCTGTTAGCTTTGTTTGGCTGGCAGGCTGTTACAGGAATGCAAATCATTCAGCGCATTTTGGAGAACATGACGGCATAGAGCATCTCTAGCGTTCTATCAGCGCTGGCGATACCGATTTAAACCGATTCCGCGACACATTAATCTCTCTAGGGGCGCACTACGGTGCGCCCCTCCCGTATCTGCAGTATCTTTAAATCAAATCAGTATGAAAACGAAGTCCTTAAATTCTTGAGTGAAGAAGTGAAGGCAGCTATGTCTCCACTTTTTAATGGCAGATCACTCCAGAAATAGGAGTTTCAGGTAGTCAGGGTCAAGGCTGTACCGATTAGACAAGCTCCTGAAAAGCTAGTGCCGCTCAAGTTCGTTCCCTCTAGGTCAGCACAAAGCAAATTTGCCTCAGTTAAATCAGCACCAGCTAGATTAGAACCTCGCAGATCGGCCTCTTCTAAATTGGCTGCATTTAGGTTTGCACCGCGCAGGTCAGCTTGATTGAGATTAGCACCTTGAAGATTTGCGTTACTTAGGTTCGCGCCCCGTAGATCGGCACTCCGCAGATCAACTCCTTGAAGGTTGACACCCATCAGGTTTGCGCCACTGAGGAACGCTCCGGCAAAGGTTGTTCGGGCTAGCCGAGCTTGCATTAGATTGCAACCACGCAGATTGCTGCCCCGTAAATCGGCTTCGGTCAAGTCTGCTTGCATCAGGTTTGCGCCCAGAAAGTTTGCTCGCAGATCCGAGCCGATGAGCTTAGCGCCAACCAGATTTGCTCCGTCGAGCCGCCCTCCTCTGAGATCAGCGTTGCTAAAGTCAGCGCCTACGAGATTAGCACCTGCCAAGTTTATCCCGCTCAAGTCGGCACGAGTCAGGTCTTCATCTTCCAGATTAACTCCTGCTAGCTGTTTAAGTTTTCCTATACGAACTGCTTCAATATCCATGGCTATTTACACTTTGCTATTCACAGGAACTGGGTTGACAGGTAGGTTAATGCAGGGAATGCATCCGTAATCTACTGACTGACTTTAAGGGAGGCATTCTGTTCTGCTTCGCTGTAGCTGTCTAAGTTGAGCAAATTTTCTTCAGAGTGGGAATCTAACATCCACAGTCCTGCAGCAATTTTAGGTAGAGAGATGGGCAGGTCTATGCCTTGATGAAGTCCACTGACTAGAAGCTGCAAGGCTTCCACAATTTTAGGGTCCCAGCGATTGGCCTGTTGGGTCTGACATTCACTCAATGCCCTCGATAGGCTGTCTGAGCTATCCTCTGCTCGAAATCTTGCTAGGTAGTGCTGAAATTCTGCTACCAGTCCCAAAATTCTGGACTCAACTGGAATTTCGTCTCCAGCTAGTCCGGCAGGTTGACCAGAGCCATTCCACCACTCGGTTTGGTGCGTAATGATGGTGGCGATCGCTCTGAGCCGCTGCATTTTTCTTAGCACCTGTGTTCCAGGCACAAGTGGGCAGCTAAGCGGTACGCCAGGAGCGTCATCGTAGTGAACTGTTCCAGATATCAGGTCACTCTCAAAGGTTTGTAGAAAGGCCATTCGATGCAGCAACCCCGCTAAACGTAGTCGGTGTAGTTGCCATGCGGGAAGATCTAATAATTGACCCACTACTTCTGCAAGGGTCGCCACCTCTGCTGCTGCCATTGGATTATTCACATCTGACTGGTCGATCAGTTGTGCAACCCGCAGGTAGGCCTGCAATTCGTTAGAAACCAGATTGTTGTCTAGCCCCTGCTGGGCATTTAGAGCATAGCTAGTGGGCTGTGACAAGTTTTGCTGGCTAGTTTGCAGATAGTCCACTACCCGGAAAACAATTTCACCCAAGTTGTCAGCGGATGGCTGGTTACAGCGTGCTTCCTGGTTCTGAGCCAAGGTGGCGATCGCTTCAACTTGACCGGCCAGAGCTTGCTGTAGCTCTGGATCGTAGCGGTAAATGTGAGCGATCGCTAGCTCTGCTGTTTCTAGCACCAAACCCGACTCAAACGTCCAAAACCCATAAAACTTGCGCTCTAGATCGTTTTGGGGCACTCCAGCAGCACCATAGTCTGCCTCGGATAACTCCTGACACAGCACCATCGCTGTGTAACTGGGCGACAAAATGATCAGGTGCCATTCTTGCGCTACTGGGTCTGTTTTGTCCAGGTTTACTAAAGCCACGTTCGAGCGCTGGCTGGTCGGATGCTCCGCAAAACCTGTGCCAGCCGCTGCCATGATTACAATTTGACTGGCTTGATCGGCAATTTCGCCGTAGCGATCGGCTTCTTGTAAATACCACTTTCCTTGCTGAAACGCTGTAATCACCAGGGGCGCAGAGTCAGAATCAAGGATGGCATCTTCCAACGCATGGCAGAGTGCTACCAGTGTATTTTTGTAATACACGCCAAAATTGAGTGGTCTTTTCCCGGTTTTTTCAGATTGATGGGCCGATCCTAGCTTTTGTAAAATTGAGCCTTGTAACATGCCAGCGGTTAAATGAAGGATTTACAACGTTGAAATATCTCTTGATCTACGATATGGCAGCTAATTGTCGATCGGAAGTGGCGATCGGTGCACTCAAAGCCTCTTCCAAATCAGCAACTCCTAACCGTTCTTCTAAGATTTTCATGACCTCTCGTCCAAAATCATTAGGATTGCGCCGCCAAGCTTGCAGGCAAACTTCCCCGAAAAAAGAGCCAAGTGGTTCTGGGTTCCAGAGTAGCTTTTTGGCTACCCAAGGTAAATGAATTGCTAAAGGGTCATAGCCTTTCTTAAGGATGTCGTGTTTAAAGGCGTAATCTTCTAAGTGAGTGTGAGGTTGGAGTCCGATAAAGAAAATAGCAGGATCTACTTTGTCTACTCCAAAAATGCGCTCTAGCTCACGGTGATAGGCGATCGTCTGCCGAATCGTGTCAAAGGTTTCGTCAATCACATTAAACGAGTAATTTACGGAAACCAAATCGTTGAATCCGGCCGCTTTCAGGTCACGGCAGTTTTGCAGCACGGTTCGCAGGTTATAGCCCATCCGCATCTTCCGAACAAGCTCCTGGGAACCGCTGGTGATGCCGATCTCAAAGTAGTTCATGCCTGTTTTTGCCATCAGGCCGCACAGTTCTGAGGTCAGATTATCTGCCCGAATGTAAGCAGCCCAATGAATATCTGTCATACCCGCATCCAGGATCTTTTGCAGTAGCTCGACTGCATCATCCATAAATCGTCGTGCTGGAATGAATTGAGCATCAGTAAACCAGAAGTTTCGCACACCCCGGTCATAAAGCTGGCGCATCTCCTTTACCACTTCATCGGCAGGATTGATCCGCACTTGCTTTCCTTCAACGACGGTGTAAACGCAGTAGCAGCAGTTGTGGGGACAGCCGCGTTTGGTTTGTACGCCAACGTAGAAGTCGCTTTCTTGTAGGTAGTATTCAAACTCTGTCCAGATGCTCGCGATGTAATCGTAATTACAAGCAGTTTTCTCGATGGGATCAGGCTGCTCGTGAACCATCCGTTCACGGGGAGTTGTCTCACCGACGACGTAGCAACGCTGATCGGAAAAGTCTTGACCTTGCAAGAGCCGCTCCAGCAGAACTTCTCCTTCACCGACTGAGATGATTGAGCCTTTTGGCAGCATTGTACCTAGCTGCTCATAAAAGACACTAACGGCTCCGCCACCCACGACTATGCGAACGTTGCTCTGATGTTTCCTAGCTCGCTGTAAGCCGCGCCTGATCAAGTTTGAGTTGCGCTGAAGCTCTACAAGATAGGAGGTTGCCATCCGTAGTCCGCCGATCGCCCCTCGTAGCTTGAGTAGTGGGTTACGAGCGTAATAAAACTCAAAAGCGTTTTGCAACGGGTTTCCGCCCCGCCCACCTACGGGAGCATAGATCTGAATGTCTCGCCAGGAGAATACCAATAGCGTTGGCTGAAACTCATCGATGCAAGCATCTAGAGCGGAGTTGAAGTCTAAAGGCGGTACAGTGCCTAAGTCAAAAATTCGCTGTGCAACGGTTGGAAACAGTTTGTGAACGTGGTCAGCTAGGTAAACTACACCAACCGGAAAGATTGGATTACAGGGTAGCCGCACGTACAGAATTCGATCTTCTGAGGAAACTTTGCTTAACGGTAGCTCTTGCGGGTTCATTAGCAGTCTAAGGCGCTATTGACAGTAAACAGAGGAGAAATCAGCAATGGAGAAAAATAACAAGGATCTGAAAAGTTTGGATCAAGTGGGGGCTGAAGATTTTGATTGGTGAGTCTAGCCTAAGAGCGATCGCTTCCCATCTTCACGACCTGAGTTTGTTTTGGTAAGATTCTGAAAACTAATTTATATAACTTTACGATACCACTGACTCTCGGCTGTTGCATGATGTTCAAAAACAATCCCGAATTGGAGTATGCTCATCCTCGGAGACAAATTGCAGACTCAGCCAAAGATCAGGCGAATTTACCCTTATTAGATAGTTGGTTCGCGTCTGGGTCGAAAGAATAGCCGAAAATCGTTTGGAACCGCCAAAGTCAAGCACTTTAGGTGACTTGACTTGAATCTGATCTGTGGAGCATCAGGCACTGGGGGGTTGGTAGTCGGGTTTACAGCAGCAGGGATCGCGGAATGTTAATGTTCCGATACGACCCTTAGTTCCGGTGCAAAGCTCCTCCCACAGTCATGGCACAAATCTTTGATCCCCTACCTTCCGATAGCTCAAGCCAAATCCTTTGCTGCTACGTGAATGCAACGAACAAGATCCAGATTGTCCGCGTGACCAACGTTCCTAACTGGTACTTTGAGCGCGTAGTTTTTCCAGGACAGCGTTTGGTGTTTGAATCCTTACCCCATGCTCATTTGGAAATTCATACTGGCATGATGGCTAGTGCGATTTTGTCTGATCGCATCCCGTGCGATCGCCTCCAAGTCGAAGAAGAAATAGAAGAGGAACCTGACCTGGTAGAGACAGAGGCGATCGCCACCCTGGCGATTGAAGAGCCTTTGGCAAAAGTTACGTGTTGATGAAAAAATCTAGAAAGCTAGTAGAGCATTTAAGCAAACGTATCCCTACAGTGGGTTTTGAAAGGTCTGCTTAGGTTAGGTGTGCTTTCGCAATTTTTTTAGGATCATTATCTATAAAAGCAGGCAGAAATAGCAGTTTCCTATGCATGTGAGGTGTTAGGGCATCAATCCTCCAAGATTCATGCTTCGGTTTTAGTGCGAATACGAACCGCTATAAGATTATAGGAAGCTGTCTCTCGAATCCGTCCCTTGAATCTACCCTCCTTCCTTTGGTTGTGGCGCATTGCAGCTTGGTCAATGGGATTATCCCTGTTGGCTTATGTTCTGCTAGCGGCAACTGGAACCTGGCTTTTTTACAGTCGTCAGCAGCGGCAAGGACGACCTAAGTGGCTGCGCCCTCTCCATTACGGAATAGGAGGGACGATGGTTGTGCTAGTCTTGCTGCTGCTGGCGGTCGGTTTAGTTGGTACAGTTGGTTACTACGGCAATCTAGGACATTCTGTACATTTACCAGCCGGACTGACTGTGGTGGCGTTAACACTGCTCTCAGCTTGGAGTGCAACGCAAATTAGTCCAAAACACCCCTGGGCACGCCCGCTCCACATCGGTACTAACATCACTCTCCTACTAGGTTTCGTTGCCGTTTCGCTGACGGGCTGGAACGTTGTGCAAAAGTATTTACCCTGACCCGGATCTCAAATGGTTGAGGGCGAGACGATTAACCTCTCACCCTCAATCACTGAATGTGTATATAGGCTTTATTTGCGGCGAAAGTGTTTTAATACCCCTGCCATTTCTAAGACAACTTTGACTTGAGGGCTAACCCCGCGTAGCGTCATTCGAGCGTGACGCGCCCTAGACTTGATCAACCCTTCAAGCAAAACATTGGCGCTACTGGGTTCAATGAACTGGGTTTGAGTCAGGTCAAGCACGATGGAGATGCCTTCTTGAATCTTCTCTTCCAAATCTTGTGCAAGAAAAGGAGCTGTCCAAGCATCAACCCGTTTTGGTACACGAACTGTCACTAATGCATAGGTAGAGGTCATAGGAGGAGTAAATAGGTAATGAGGTTAGATAATTCGATATAACTGGATGGACCGCTGATCTAGCATCGGTGAGATTCTGTCTTTCTTTGCTGGGTGAAGTAGGGTGTTCTGGTGAAAATACTAGTTCGTTAACATCAGAACTCCGTAAATCTGCTCGTTGAGTTTCGGAGTCTTGTTAAAGTTTGCTCTTTTTTCCTCATTGTGTTGTGCTTCCATGAATCAGCCTCAGCTTGATCCGACTCAACCCCCTAACCTTCAAACCTCTCGCCAAACTGCGGCTAATCAACAAGCCGAATTAGTGCTAAGAATTTCACCATTAATTCGGCTGACGCTAACGTTGCTATACCTGGCACTCACCTTACCGCTGCCGTTTTTAGCACAGGTAACAGCGTCTCCTGTGCCGCCCCAACTATTGATAATAGGGCTGGTAATCGGCTGGCTAGGACTCTACGTAGCCTTGAGTGAGGGCGTGATTTTGAACGATCAGGGGATTCAAGTTGCATACCCAGGCTGGGTCCCCAATTTTTGGCGAAAGGGATGGTCTCTGCCTTGGTCAGAGGTGAAAGCGTTAAAGCCTCGTTCTACCGGGCAGGGTGGGCTAGTTTATTATTTCTTGAGTCAGTCGGGAGAAGCCTATCTACTGCCTATGCGAGTGGCTGGATTTGCCAAGCTAGTTGAGCGAGTGCAAGCTGAAACAGGAATTGATACGACGGATGTTCGCCCTCTGGCGCAACCCTGGATGTACCTAATTTTGTTGGTATCTACGCTGTTGTTGCTGATAGTCGATGGCTGGACAATCTGGACTGCCTTGCTTCAAGGAAACTTAATTTAATCGCAATTATTACGGATGCCCAGTTCAGCTCGTTCAGGTTCTACTCAACTGCGACTACAGCAAGTCAGTCTGGTATCTGGCATAGGTTCACAATGTCTTTTACAAGATATTTCCTGTGAAATTCTTCGCGGCGATCGCATCGCTCTAATCGGACCATCTGGGGCAGGCAAAACGTCTTTGCTGAAGTTGCTCAATCGGTTAAGCGAAATCACCCAAGGGCAAATCTATTTTGGCGATCGCGAGATTCGACAGATCCCGGTCTTACAGTTGCGGCAGCAAATTATGCTGGTGCTGCAAGAGTCTAAACTTTTGGGAATGACTGTGCGAGAGGCACTGATGTATCCGCTGCGGCTGCGGGGCATGGAGTGCTCTCAAATGCAGCAAAGAGTTGAGGAGTGGACTGAGCGCTTGCACATTCCTCTAGAATGGCTAGACCGGACAGAACTACAGCTTTCTGTAGGGCAACGACAGCTTGTAGCGATCGCCCGGGCTATGGTCGCTCAGCCTGAAGTGCTGCTGTTAGATGAACCTACCTCTGCCCTGGATGCGGGTCGAGCGGCTTACGTGGTTAGCGTTCTATCAGACTGGGCTAAATCTGGTCAAATGACGATTTTGATGGTGAACCATCAGCTAGAGTTAGCTGAGCAGTTTTGCACCAGAGTGCTATATCTGCAACAGGGCAACTTAGCTCAAGACTTGGATGCCGAAAAGGCAGACTGGAACGACCTGAAACAGACTTTAATTCAAGCCGAGGCTGAGATAGCTAAAGAATGGGAGTAGTCCTGTTTCAGCGGCTTTCCACTACTTTTGATAGCGGACGTATGGCATTCTTTGAGACGGAGTGGCGATCGCCCGGTATTCCGTTGGAGCCCACTACTTCGACGTTGAACCGATAGCCCACGTTACGAACTGTCTGGATCAGGTTAGGCTGCCTGGGATCGACCTCAATTTTTTTGCGTAGCGAAAGAACATGGGTGTCAACCGTACGATGGTTGTCGATGGCGTCAGGCCAGGCTTTCCGCAACAGCTCTGAACGGCTGAGTGGCAAACCTCCTGCCTGGGCTAAAACATAGAGCAGACTAAATTCCTGAGGAGTTAACTCAATTAGATCGCTTTTAAAGCGAACTCGACGCTGGATCAGGTCTATCTTTAAATCGCCGTAGTCAAGCAAAGCTGGAGCAGCAGTTGTGCGGCTGCGGCGAGTCAGAGCCTCGACTCTAGCTAAAAACTCCTGCATCCCAAAGGGCTTGGTTAAGTAGTCATCGGCACCCGCACGTAGCCCATTCACGATGTCTGCTTCAGTATTTCGGGCAGACAGCATCAAGATTAATGCCTGCTGCTGCTGTTGAAGCCAGCGACAAAACTCTAACCCATCTCCGTCCGGCAGCTCAGAGTCCAGGATCACTAGCGTTGGTTGACGGTTGTGAAACACCTCTCGGGCTTGATGAATGTCAGCCGATTGATGAACCCAATAGCCTACTTGCTGTAAGTGCCAGCCGAGCAGCGATCGCAAATGAGGATTTCCCTCAACAATTTGGATGCAAACAGATCCCACAATGCTAAGCTTTCCTCGAAGTCAGCGGATTTAAGGTTATCAGAGCAACTGTCAAGGTTTTGTAACTGCTGCTACCCTACCCGTCACTGTATCTCCGAGCTATTACGTTCTGTAGCTTAAATATTTGAGCTGGAGATGTAATGTCCATTTGGGCATAATCCAATTGAGGGACGGTAGATAGAAGCACCTGAGGTTAGAATGAATTTAGTGGATTAGCTCTACCAAGGTTACTTAATCTCCGTTTTGCTGGCGCTCGCGCCTCATAACCCATCCTACTAGCTGTCAAAACAGTGTGCTCCTACCAGTCCGCCAATCCCTGTAGTTTAGATAGTAAAAAATCAGCTTATTAGCGGTTACTTGTTTACGATTGCCTATTTACGATACATTCAAAGGACCAAGTTAGGGCCCGTCCTATACTCTGACCTCTGCTCCGTCAAGACCTGCTTAAGTATCTGTCTGAATAAATTTTGTGTTTACAAGGTATAAGAATCCTCACCACTAACTATGCTTCGAGACACTCAAACTATTCGCTACTACCAGAGAATCACTGATGCTCTGGCTGAACAGTGGAACCGGGGTTATCGTTTTGACGACCTGCGGCTCTATCTAGACGGCTACCTGGCTGCCTTACGTCATAGCAACGCAATTGAGCCTTATTTAATTCACCGCTTAGAAGAAGAAGCCACTCGCTATCTGTACGATCCGTCTAATTTTGAGGTTCCACAGTCAGAGCCAGACTATTACTAAAAAGGTCCTCAGATCCTAAATCTGCAAAGATTAAGCGGGAGTGTAGCAGTGCTGCGCTCCCGCTTAATCTTTGCGGCAGAATCTAAGGCATTTGTAAAGTAGTGAAAACAAACAGTAACTTTTAAGTACTTCCTTTACGTATTCTCTGGATGTCATCGCATAATTTGATTACAGCTTCTCGAAAAGTTCAGCAAAAGTTAACTTACGCTCTAAGAAATTCTTAAGCAATCCTCTTTCAAAGAACGGTTTTCTTAAATAGATTCCTTGTAAACAAACTTTGACGTCTAAGGTGCTGAAGCAGCTGCTCACATTGGCAAAAAGCAGTCTATTTAGGAATTACAGGTGGGTGTAGGAGTGAGGAAATGTAAATTGCTTCCTTCCTTTTTAGGAGTGCTTGGTTAAGGTTACGTCTCAGTATCACAAGCAACATTCGGAAGCAATTTTATTGGCTTAATCCCATTTAATTTGGAGTTGAAAGATGAGTAAAACAATCGTCAATTTAACTTTACCTGTAGTAGTGGAAGAAGCTGAGGATGTACTTGATACTTACCCTTATCATCCTTATCAGCAGGCATTTTCAATTCCTGATTTACGGAAGAAGCTAATTTCTTACGTACTCTGTCGGGTACCTGGAGTGTACACAGTAGTTGAAGAAGCCGACCAAGCAGCGATGAATCCTAAGTCCTTGTGCAATTCTTTGGAACAGCGAACTCAGATCGAGAATTTGGTTCGTCAAGGGATTGATCACATTTTCCAGGAGAATATGGATTGGATCGAGCGTCATATTCCCCAGGAGACAAATTCTGCTTTTGCCCCGTCTAATTGGTTTGGTTGAGGTTTTGCTGAAGCAAATGTAAATTAAGTGCAGGAGATAGTTCGCTTGCACGGGGATTGCGACTAACTCAGTTCGGTTTTGCGGGTACACCTAATCAGCACATGCCGTTATTGTCGTAATAGAGGACAACGTAATGCATTTATGTGTTCCTAACGACTATCTGGGTAAGTCAGGTGTATAAGTGGTATTTGCCAACTCTAGGTGAAATTTTAGCGGTGAGTGAATCAGCTCAAACCGCTGAAAGGTCTGGTTTTGAGGCACAGCGACGAGTTAGAGCAGAACGAGAGTGGTGTGGTGCGATCGCCGCTCTCAACTCTTTGCTCCAATCTAGATCGGTAGCTACTCCTGATGGTTTAGCTGCTTCAGCTAATTCAGCTAATTTAGAAGAGACAGCTTCCCTTAAACGAGAAGAGCAAGGGCTAGTTTTGTCGGGTCCTTTGCCTGTACTAGACCAGCCAAATCTGGTTTCAAGTTTCTCAACCTGGACATTTACGACTGAGCCCATGGGCGCTTTGAGCCTGATGCCGTTTCAGTTGCTTCCGGCGGCTGGCAAGGTGACTCAATCTCGCCCTACTTCTTCGACGCTGCCTCTGTTGCCCAATGATCCGCTGGCAGCAGAGCAGTTTTGTCTGGTCTTAACTTCTGAGTTTAGCCTGGTGATGGTGTTGGGTGAAGATGCGGATGCCAAGCCAGCCTTTTTGTTTTCGTTTGAACCTGAAGTCGTCTGGCAGTCTTGGCGATCGCTGCAATCACGCTTGCTGCTGACTAATCCTCAATCTTTTGAACATCTGGATACGTTGGTCAAGCAATTTTTGCCTAAGCCACCGGACTACCGATTGGTCATGCAATTTAGCCAACTGATGTTGGCACACCTGCCTGAGCCGCTGGACTGGGAGATGGGAGGCGATCGCGCTGGCGTACCGATTCGACAAGTTTCTTACACCCTGTCTTCTGCCAACCAATCGTCTACATCTCAGGGGCAGAACGACAACCTGACAGTCGGGACAAAGCCAAATACTCGTCATCCTCTGTCAAAACCAAATCAGCCCTTGAAGATAGCTACTAAAGGGCGACCGTATGATTCTTCATTAGAGAAACTGGCTCAAGCGAAACTTGGCTCAGACGCAGAGCTGTTGCAGGCGATCGCCCATGAAGTTCGCACGCCTCTGACCACCATTCGCACCTTGACTCGGCTGTTGTTAAAGCGAAAAGACCTCAGCCCAGATGCGGTTAAACGGTTGGAAGTCATCGACCGGGAATGTACGGAGCAGATTGACCGCTTTAGCTTAATTTTCAGGGCGGTCGAGCTAGAAACATCCGCTGTTAAGCATCCGTTAAGTCCGTTGGCAGCAATTTCCCTGACTCAGGTGTTTCAGGACAATGTACCTCGCTGGCAAAAGCAGGCGAGTCAGCGAGGATTGACGCTAGAAGTCATCTTGCCGCAAAAGCTGCCACTGGTGGTCAGTGATCCAACCATGTTAAATCAAGTGCTGACTGGGCTAATGGATCAAATCACCCATAGTCTGCCGTCTGGAAGCCACATTCAGGTGCGAGTTATGTTGGCGGGACACCAGCTCAAGCTACAGCTTCAGTCTCAGCCTAAAGACGACGTAGAAAGCTCAAACGGAAGAGGCTCTAGGAAAACGGTACAGTCGAGCTTTGCAACTGGGCTTAAATCTGTGGGTCGATTGCTGATGTTCCAGCCCGAAACAGGTAGTCTCAGCTTAAATATGTCAGTTACCAAGAATTTGTTTCAGGCACTGGGCGGTAAGCTGATTGTGCGACAGCGTCCTGAGCAGGGAGAGGTGTTGACGATCTTCTTGCCTTTGGAGACTAAAAGGCTTGAAGAGTGAGAAGTCCAAAAATTAGGGCCACAGATGGAAGGGCACTCCACGGAGCGGAGTGCCCTTCCATCTGTGGCCTCTTTCTAAAGCAACGTTATAACTTTTCCCAGAAATTGCTCTAGCAAGCACCAGAGCGACGAGAGAATAGGATTTGAACCGTTTTCCAGATGATCACCAGGTCATACATTGGGTTCCAGAGGCTCTGGTAGCGCAGATCCAGGTCTACGATGTGCTCAAAATCTTTGATTGAAGAACGACCGCTGACTTGCCATTCGCCCGTCAATCCGGGTTTGACGTTAAGGCGCTGCCAGTGGCGATCGCCATAGTGCTTAACCTCATCAGAAGTAGGAGGACGAGTTCCTACGAGGCTCATTTCGCCAACCAGCACATTCCAAAACTGGGGCAGCTCATCCAGGCTGGTCTTCCGTAAAAACTTCCCAACTTTAGTAACTCTGGGATCTTGTTCGTTTTTGAAGATCATTCCCTTAGCTTCGTTAGCAACCTGTGCCTTGAGTAGGTCAGCATTGTCAACCATCGAGCGAAACTTGCGGATTTTGAAGCGGGAACCCTGCAAGCCAAAGCGCTCTTGCTCATAAAAGACTGCACCGGGGCTGTCTAGCTTGATGGCGATCGCAATTGGGACAAACGCTACCGCCAAAATTAGCAACCCCACCAGGCTACCTACGATATCAAGCAACCGCTTGAAAACGGAATAAGCTGACGGATGAACGTCTCTTCCCAACTGAATGGAAGGTGCTAGAGAGTTTGAGAGGGTTGCCTCTGAGACTGTATATTGGGTCATCCTAACCTTCCTGCCATCAATGCTTGAAAACAATGACCGTGTAAATACTTAAGAAGCTATCCAAAGAATATAGTCTGCTCTCCAGAACGGAGGAGAGGGTGACACCCAGTCTTTGCAGAAACTTGTCATTGAGAATCAAGATGGCGGACGTTTGTGAAGTTTATGTAAAGCTTAGGAATCAGATTGGTATCATTCAATCCAATTGGAAGTTAGAAGAGCCCTTAGAAGATTCGTGCTTTTGGCAGGAAGTCTTTTACGCTATTACAGGAAGTCTTCTACGCTATTAAATGAAGCGTTCTTGATTCTCAAGCTTTTTCATATCGGATTAACCTCATGGCTGAACCCACTTCCCCTCAGTTTTCGGCAGACTCATCAGAGCAAATTCAGGACAGCCCCCTTGATGGCGTAGATCCGAATTCACCCCTAGAGGCTGCTACACCCGCTGCTGTAAACCGTAGTGGCAAAGCCCGTCAGCTTTTAGGCATGAAGGGTGCAGAAGCTGGAGAAACTTCGATCTGGAAGATCCGGCTGCAGCTAATGAAGCCGATTACCTGGATTCCATTAATTTGGGGCGTAGTTTGTGGGGCAGCTTCATCGGGTGGCTATACCTGGACGCTGGAAAATGTGCTGCTGGCTGCTGCCTGTATGCTGCTGTCTGGCCCGCTGCTGACTGGCTATACTCAGACGCTAAATGATTTCTACGATCGCGATATTGATGCGATCAATGAGCCTTATCGCCCCATTCCTTCTGGTGCAATTTCCGTGCCTCAGGTGGTGGTTCAAATTCTCGTTTTGCTGGGTGCTGGGTTAGGTGTTGCCTTCCTCCTCGATGTATGGGCAGGTCATGAATTCCCTACAATTGCAGTGTTGGCGCTGGGAGGATGTTTCATTTCTTATATCTATTCCGCTCCACCGCTCAAGCTCAAGAAGAATGGCTGGTTGGGCAATTATGCGTTGGGAGCTAGCTATATTGCGCTGCCTTGGTGGGCAGGTCATGCTCTGTTTGGCGATTTGAATCCGACAATTGTAGTGCTGACGCTGTTTTACAGCTTGTCGGGGTTGGGCATTGCGGTTGTGAATGATTTCAAGAGTGTGGAAGGCGATCGCCAACTCGGTCTCAAATCCTTACCCGTGATGTTTGGCATTGGTACGGCTGCTTGGATTTGCGTCTTGATGATTGACGTATTTCAATCTGGGGTTGCAGCTTATCTAATTAGCATTCACCAAAATCTCTATGCTGTCATCCTGATTTTGCTGATCATTCCGCAAATTACGTTTCAGGATATGTATTTCTTGCGGAATCCCGTAGAAAACGACGTAAAGTATCAAGCTAGCGCACAGCCATTTTTGGTTTTTGGCATGTTGGTTACGGCTCTAGCACTTGGACATGCAGGAGTTTGAGGGCGTTGAGGTGCAATTCATACCATCAGTTCTGGTCAAATTCGCTTGTGGAATTCAGGCTTTAGCCCTTAGACTTTAGACCGACTAAATTCTAGTTTCCAGGTTTCATTGATCCGAGCCAATTCTGAGCAGCTAAGGATGAATTCATTTGTTGATGCACTAGACTTAACGATAATTCGTCCGGAGGAACCAGGAAATTGTGCTGTAGCTGTGAAGGGAGCGATCGCCTTCCAACCCAAAGCTGCAACCTGGAACAGACTAGATACACTGGGGTGTAGATTCTTCCCAAGCCCTATAGATCGACAGAAGCGGCTTGGCTTGTGGTGGTGCGAGAGGAACTGAAGTGGCAGATTTTATTTCCAAGCTCAAAGCCATGTCGGCTAAGTTCAACAATTCTGGTTCAACTCAATCTAATAGGGCATCTGGCAAGTCTGGCAGTTCGCGTCAAAATCCTTCTGCTAGACGAAGTAGGCGGCGCTCAAAGTCTCCTGCTGCCCCGTTGTTTGCAAAATTGCAGTCAATGACCAACTCTAAACTTCGTCGCCGCTCGGAGTCTCCAGGGCAGGGTACTCCCCAGCCCGGGCACAAAAAGCCGCTCTATCGGCGTTGGTGGCCCTGGGTATTGCTGGGACTTGGCGCTGGCGTTGTTGGTAGCGGAGTTTATGCCTATCGAACGGTGCAGGCTGTTGATCAAAAGCTGCCTGACACGGGCAACATCTTGACTTTTGTACGCGATGGAACGATGACCATCAAAGCAGCGGATGGCACCATCTTGCAGCAGCTTGGTCCCGCAACTCGCGATAAGCTGACTTTTGACCAGATTCCGCCGCAACTGATCGAGGCATTTCTGGCGGCAGAGGATCAGGATTTCTACGAACACAACGGGATTGATTATCAGTCGATCGCCAGAGCAGTTATCGCCAACGTTTCAGCAGGTGAATTAGTAGAAGGTGGTAGCACCATCACCCAGCAGTTGGCCCGAATCGTTTTTCTCTCTCAAGAACGTAGCTTTCAGCGAAAACTGCGGGAGGCCTTACTGGCTCAGAAGATTGAGCGCGATTTAGATAAACAGCAAATTTTAGAGTACTACCTTAACCTGGTTTATCTCGGATCTAGTGCCTATGGAGTAGCGGATGCAGCCTGGGTCTATTTCAGTAAAACTGCCGATCAGCTAACGCTGTCAGAGATGGCGATGATTGCAGGCATGGCTCCGGCTCCTAGCGTTTATTCTCCGTTGGTTGATCCGGTAGCGGCTGAGCAGCGGCGCAACGTGGTGCTAGCCCGAATGCTAGATTCAGAATTCATCACGCAAGCTGAAATGGATGCGGCGATCGCCACTCCGCTAACGGTTAACCCCAGCATTCCAAAGCGGCTTTACAGCGAGATTCCCTACTTCACCTCTTATATTCAGCAACAGCTTCCCCTGCTTATTCCAGAAGAAGAACTGAAAGTCGGTGGTCTTACCGTTGAAACAACCGTGAACCTGGAATGGCAAAGAATTGCTCAAAATACGGTGAGAAATGCGATCGCCAACTACGGTCCGGGGCAAAACTTTGAGCAAGCAGCCTTGGTTTGCATCGACCCGCGCAATGGCGAAATCAGAGCCCTGGTTGGGGGTGATGATTTTGCTAAAAGCCAGTTCAACCGAGCAACCCAAGCACAGCGGCAACCTGGTTCTACCTTCAAAACCTTCGTTTATACAGCAGTGATCGCCTCTGGTTCTTCTCCATACAAGAGTTATGTAGATGCCAAATTTGTTGTAGACGGCTACGAACCGCAAAACTACAGCAGAGGGTATAGAGGCAGCGTTTCCATTCGAGATGCTCTAGTTTCTTCGATCAACATCGTTGCAGTCAAAGCCCTGATTGATGTTGGGTTTGACCCCGTGATCAGGATGGCAAGCAACATGGGGATTAAATCAGAATTGTTGCCCACCTATTCGCTGGCTTTGGGAGCCTCTGAGGTTAACCTGCTAGAGCTAACCAGTGCCTATGGCACCCTGGCAACGCAAGGAAATTATGCCGAACCACACGGCGTTGTTAGAGTCATCAATCGCTCTGGTGAAGTGATTTATGAATCGGAGGTTGAACCCAAGCGTGTGGTGGACGAAACCAGCGCAGCCATCATGACCTGGATGCTGCAAGGAGTCGTCCAAAATGGAACTGGAGCACGAGCTCAACTGGGTCGCCCGGTCGCTGGAAAAACGGGCACTTCTGAGGAAAGAAGGGATCTTTGGTTTGTCGGCTACACACCTCAGCTTGTAACTGGCGTTTGGTTAGGAAATGATGACAGCCGCCCAACGTACGGAGCCAGCAGTACGGCTGCTCGTACCTGGCGGGACTTTATGGGTACGATTGTGCAATGGCTACCGGTTCAAGAATTTCCTGAACTACCTCGACTAGAAGGGCGTAGGGGCAGTATTGAAGCTGATCCTGTGCGACCAGGACGCGTTTCGGCAAGCAGTGCTAGGAATAATGATAATGACGACGACGAGGGCGGCGATCGCACCGAGAGACGATCTGAGCCTTCGCGGAGAGAGCGATCGCGCAGCAATGAGGAAGAGGAGAAGACCGAGGATTTGCGAGAGCGCTTGCGAGATAGTGGCGATTCCGGTGACTCTGGTGGTGACTCAGCTCCTGCTCCCGCTGCTCCGCCAGAGGCTGCTGCCCCTGAACCTGCTCCCGCAGCAGAACCCGCCCCACCTGAACCATTACCTCCTGTAGTTGTGCCAACTGAGCCCGTCTCCGAACCTGCACCGCCACCAGAAGCCGCAGCAGAGTAAGCGTATCGATGGATACCTAGAAAGGTGGATGTATTCTTTAGCGTTTTTTTGTATGTTTATCTAATGTTTTATAGAGGAGCTGATAGCCAATGACTTTAATGACGGAAGTTGCCGGACCTCATTTTCCAATTTCCGCTACGCTAGTTTACGTCGTCGGGTTTATTGCCGCTGTGACCATTGGTTCGATCGCCTGGTATAACTCGAAGCGTCCTCCTGGCTGGGAAGGCAAAGAGCGTCCAGACGTTGTACCTAAAGTTGACAAAGACCAGAACCCTGGTCTCTAAAGTCGGTTTTGCAACCGACGGCTAAGTTCGTAACTTATATCAATTTTTAATCGAGGAAGCAGTGGCGGAAGTGTACATACTTCCGCTTTATTTTTAAGTCACACTCACGTTATACCAATTCCAAGAAGGGGCTACAGGTGGAAGTCACCCTGCCAAGCGGGGTGCCCTTCTACCTGTAGCCCCTTCTTAGAGAAACGTTATTACGGATAAAGTCCTCGGTCGATCAGAGCTTGAGCAACCCGCCCTACCCCTAGCATGTATGCGGCAAGCCTGATTGGCACCTGTCTCATCTGGGACTGCTCCATTACCTGCTGAAAGGCGTGGACAATTAATCCTTCCATTTCTCGGTTAACTCGTTCTTCATCCCAAAACACGTAGGAAAGTCCTTGCACCCACTCCAGATAACTCACCACTACTCCGCCTGCGTTTGCCAGGATGTCTGGAAGAACGGTTACTCCTCGTGCCTCTAGTGCCCGGTCTGCTTCTAAGGAAACTGGTCCGTTTGCCGCCTCTGCAACGATGCTGGCTTTTACCTGGTCAACATTGTCCGTAGTAATTTGGTTTTCTAGAGCGGCTGGAATGAGAACATCGCACGGTAAAGCCAGTAACTCAGCATTGCTAATGGGAACGGAGCCAGGAAAGCCTTTCAGGTTTTTGTCATGTTCTGCAGAGTAGGCCTTGAGCGCTAGAATGTCGAGCCCATCTGCCGCAAAAATTCCGCCAGAGCCTCTAGATACTGCCAGGATTTTAGCTCCAGCTTGATGTAGCAATAGAGCTGCGGCACTGCCAACATTTCCAAAACCCTGGATGACAATGCGGGAATCGGCGATCGCCCTTCCCTGCTTTGCCAACGCTTCCCGTACCACAATCATCACTCCTCGTCCGGTAGCCATTTCGCGCCCGCGCGACCCACCAATTGAAATGGGCTTACCCGTTACTACTCCTGGCACCGCATGGCCCACATTCATCGAGTAGGTGTCCATCATCCATGCCATTTCGCGGGCTGAGGTGCCCACATCAGGAGCCGGGATATCAACAGATGGGCCAATGTCTTTAATTAACTCACTGGTATAGCGGCGCGTAATCCGCTCCAATTCATTCACGCTATAACGATTGGGGTCGAGCGCAATTCCTCCCTTGGCTCCACCATAAGGAATGCCTAACAGCGCACACTTCCACGTCATCAGCATGGCCAGCACCGAAACCTCTTGCAACGTTACGGCTGGGTGATAGCGAGTCCCGCCTTTATAAGGTCCAAGAATATCGCAGTGCTGAACGCGATGTCCCGCAAAAACCCGCACTTCGCCATTATCTAACTTGATGGGAATGGAGACAGTGACGACCTTACGCGGATTGCTCAGAATAGTTAGAACACCTTGATCTAAATGCAATTCTCTAGCTGCCGCCTCAAGATAGCTACAGGCTTGATCGGCTGGGCAAATGTGAGCTGGAGAAGGTGCTTCTAACGGTACCAGCGGTGATAAAACCATAAATCTTCTCGCAATCGTGGAATTCCACGAACTGAATGTCTATTTATTGATCCCTATGGCCAGACTAGCCGTTTTTCTAAAAAATATTCTATTTTGTAATCTTTGTTACTGTTTATTTTTCCAGTTTGTCCATCTGTGGTCGTGGTAGACCTTCAGCATGAATGGTAGCGCGGCTCCGCTGCGCTACCATTCACGCCTTAAGAAGTGATTCAGAGGTCTATTGAATACAGAGGAATACAGAACAGGGCAAAAAAGGGGCTACCCGATCAACAGTCAGAACAATGATATTTGTGGGATATCAAACTTCCTGGATAGATTGAGAAGGTGCTTTTGATAATTGTTCGATCGTGTTCCACCAGCGATCGCGCCCATTTTGTTGATGCCAGTACCAGTATTCGCACCCCCACAGCAAAATAGTGCGATAGCCTAAATCCACTAACAGGTTTACAAGCCCAGAAGTTTGTTGGGGAGATGAACTGGGATACTGAACAGCATCCAGGGCAACAAGGTGATTCGGTTCCCAAGGTTCCGCTTGTGCTTCCGAAACCCATGCTTCTTTGCCGCTCGTAGACAGTTGTTGTTGCCATGCATTGAGTTTGTACCAGTATGCAGGGGATGGTTGTAGGTAACTAGATAGATTGCCATCTGGAACCTGTGTGTAAACATTGATTCCAACTGCATCAGCAAGCGATAGGCTTTCCTGGAATGCTCGATCGTCCTCATTCGAGCCTGCATCGGGTAGTGTAATTGCATTAGTTAGCAACAGTTTCTGTCTCGGCAGCGCTAGTGTACGGGCTAACTCAACCTCTTGACGCACAAATTCATAGCTCAAATAACGCCCCGATGTAATGGCTAGTCGAGTGAACGGTTCATTCTCAATCTGCCAGTATTTAAGATTGGGCGCATCGCGGGTATGTTCAATAACTTTTTGAATGAAGCGTAATGTGTAATTGGCGATCGCTGCATTGTGATCAACAGGTTGAGAAGTGATAGAAGTATCCTGTTGGGCAGCTAGCCAACTGGGGAAGTGAAACTCTGGCCAGCGTGGTGCTTTCATGCCAACTGTAAGTATCACTTCGATTCCGTGTCTGTGGCTTTCATCAAGTAACCAATCAAGAGTCGTGAAATCAAACGAGTTCTCTAATGGCTCAATCTCATGCCAGTAGCTACATAAGCGAATTCTCTTAAGTCCAAGAGAGCAAATCTGACGAAAGGCTTCTTGATAGTTCAAGTTAATGTATTGGCACTGAAGTTGGCTAAACGTTGTTCCAACTTGAGTTTGACTTTGAGTTAGCAATTGCTGCAAATAAGGCAAGGCAACTACTTTACCTGTATCAGATACTACGAACCCAAGCAGAGTGGACACCGAGAGTGCCATAAACTGTCTTCTATAAGTCAAGTTGAACTACCTCACTCTCGAAGAAATATCTTTTATAGATACTCACTTATGGATACTCATTTGCAATCTGTGCCCTGTTGACTGCTCTTCTACTGAATGGCTTTATGATAAGGGATAATTCTGAGCAGGAAACCGCATTTTCGTGCTCAATTAAACGCAGCGACAAGAGCACAACAGATGTGAGACAGACGTTTTACGGAGCCTGAAGTAGACCTGTGAAGAACTAAGTTGAACCAATTTTTGCGACTTCTCTTAGCCGCTCCACATCGCGCATTGGGGGTGCACCAAACTGCCGCTTATACTCTCGGTTAAAGTGTGAAGGATCGTCATACCCCACCTGGTACGCCGCAGTGGTCGCGTCCAGATTTTGCCCCAGCATTAGACGGCGAGCCTCCTGAAGCCGCAGTTGCTTTTGGAACTGCAAAGGACTCATGGCAGTAACCGACTTAAAGTGATGATGAAAGCCCGAAACACTCATGCCAAGCTCTCGTGCAATGTTTTCAATCCGAAGCGGCTGGTTAAAGTCTTTACGAAGGCGATCGACCGCTCTGGCGATGTGGTGCGTGTAGCCACCGAGAACGGCAATCTGACGCAGCCGAGCCCCTTGCTCTCTCATTAGAAGTCGATAAATCGCGACGGATAGTTATAGTCAGTGATCTCCACGTCGAAGGTTCGGCTTGCCAAGCAGATTGCAGAGTGATGCTTTATTTGTCTAAATAAAGCATCACTCTACAACCTTAAAGCCGATGGCGGGATTTGAACCCGCGACCGCTCGATTACGAATCGAGTGCTCTACCACTGAGCCACATCGGCACAGACAGTAGATAAGTATAGCAGTCTTCCTTGCCAAGTTTCTACAAAGCGCGTTGAGAGATTGAAGAATTTGTAGATGAAGCTTCCATAACAGTTAGTCAACGTCCGATGACCCACATCTTTGTCTATGGTGCTATAGTACATATGTACTGATGGGGGCAAACCTGCACACCTGGAAACAGGGGGAGACATATGACTATAGGTACCAGACAGAGAAGAGTTAGTAAAGATCCAACTCCTGTGACGGCGACTCGAACCCTGGCACTGGATGCGGGTAACTATGACCTTAAGTTTTATGACGGCACGGGGCATCCAAAGGCGATTCGGTCTGTACGTTTCCAGTTACCTCAAGGTCGAGATGCTGTTCGTTATTCTGAAGCCTCGCCTCTCATTGCGCTACCTGATGGTACACGGTGCCACTTTGGCGCACAGGCTTATAAATACAGAAGGCAGCAGCAAACTGTAGTCGAAAACAAAGTTGAGCTGGCAAAGCTACACTTGTACGCTTGTCTCGAACCTACAGGTGCAGAAGTTTCTGAGTTCCCCTTAAACCTTTACGTTTCTACTCCTGAACCTGCTAGAAACGAAGACGCGATTCGAGAGCAACTTTTGGGACTGCATGAGTTTGTTCGGAATGGCGTTGAGTTTCGGGTCAATGTAGAGCAGGTTGAGGTTGAGCGGGAAGGCATGGGGGCTTACCACTACGCGCGTAAGCAGGGACACATTCCCAACAACGGATACACGATTGTGGTTGATATTGGGGGAGGAACTTGGCTAACTCGTCTGGTTGATGCAGAAGGTGACGTGATTGATGAAAACGTCATGGATCGGGGCGGAACTTATGAGTTAGCTGCGTCGATTAGCTTCGACAGACGATTGACCGATATTCTCGGCACAACCGCAGACCCCAGCATTGTAATGGATGGCTTTCGGGTAGGACATACCTATGCAGATACCGAGTTAACTTGGGCACCCTGGCTGGAAGAGCATTTAGATTCCTGGTTTAAAGGAATTTTTCAAACCATCAAGGCTCAATATACGCCCTACATGGCGAGAGTGACCCGATTTTTGGTGACAGGGGGAGGTTCTCACCTGATCGCAGAGCGGTTGGCAGGGCGGAAATTGTTTGCTGTGATGGGTGATCCTCAGTTTGCAAATGTTCGTGGTTTGTTTCTTTTATCTAACGATACACAGCTATGTATGACAACAAAGTAAGGCTAAGCCAGGATGTCCTTGATAAGGCTGAACTCATTGCTGCCGAGTGGGGACTCAAAAATGCCCGTGCTGCTGTGGAAGCAGTCTTCCGTCGCTACTCAGATGAGTATCTGTATGGACGCGGGAAGTCTATGGATGAAGCGTCAAATGTTCACTTTTTGGACTCGACTACGTTTAACCAAGGACCGAGCAGCGGATGTGAAGCACTGAATGAGTTAGAAGACTTATTGGCAATGTAAGCCACAATTTTCAATTTTGTAGAGACGTGATTAATCTTTGCCTTTGGATTAATTGCGTCTCTACAAGAGGATTAACTGGTGGCAACTGAACCGTTTCGGCGGCGATCGCCCGCTCCACTAATTGTTCCATCATGGTATTGCATCACACTATGTACTCCACCAAAAAACATATTATGGTTTTCCCATAACACCAGTTCTCCATTAAAAGGAAAAGATGTTTTCTCAAAGTCTGAGTGGTGAAAGCCGGGCTCCAGGCTTAGCACATCATTCTCCCAATGCATCCGAGAACTGTTGACTGCATTATCTACCGACATATCAAAATCAATGATGTTGGAGATGACTTGAAGGATAGCAGTCCTGATTCGATTGGAGCCACCAGAACCTAAAACAATCTCAGGCTGGTCTTGTTGTAGCACCATCGTAGGTGCCATCATTGAAGAGATTCTTACATTGTTTTGCCACTGATGAAACCCAGTGGGATGTAAATCTGCTTCGCCCAACATGTTGTTTGTCATCACTCCAGTTCCAGGAATGACATGAGAAGAGCCTTCCCCATTGGATGAGGTGACGCTAGCGGCATTTCCCTCTGCATCAACAACACTCAGGTGCGTTGTACTACCCCACTTATTGGTTACAGGAGTGAGTTGGTTAGCGTATTGGCTGATATGTTCAGAAGACAGAAAGTTTTGTGCTACATCGGGTTGATATAGGTTGGCATCATATCCATCTGTTCGAGCTTGATTGGTCAAGCGTATTGCATTGGATAGAATTTTCAGATGTTCAGTTGTGCCAAAGCCAACGGTAGATAAGTCTAACTGAGATAGTAGTGATAAGGTAAATGCGATCAGGCTGCCGCCAGAACTAGGGGGAGGGTTTGTTAAAAGTGTGTTGCCTCGGTAGCTAGTCTTTAAGGGTTTCCGTTCAATCACCCGATAATTTTTGAGATCTTCTAAAGTTAAATATCCTCCGTTTTCCTGACAATCCTTAACCAGTTGTTGAGCGATTTCGCCTTCGTAGAAGGCTTCAACTCCTTCTTCTACCAAACAATTTAAGGTGTCTGCCAGATCTGGAATTGCAAAGGTTTCGCCGGCTTGAAGTAACGCTCCATTAGGAGCAAAAATCTCCCGCGATCCTGCGGTACCCAGCAAAATCGGTTCTAAAATTTTTAGACAGTAGGACTGAAAATCATCTAACAGGACACCCGTTTTAGCGTAGTGAATTGCAGGTTCAACAATTACCTCAAGCGGTAGTCTGCCCAATCGTTTATGAACGTGGAAAAGCCCTTTTGCAGTTCCAGGGACGGCGATCGCCCCTAGTCCAACATGAAACTCTTGAGCAACGCTGCCAAAATTGACTGAAACAGGACAAAAATCAATGTCTTTAACGTCTCGCTTTTGACCTGGAGTTTGAGTGAAAAAGTCAAATAAAATGTTTTCGTTGTGCTGCGTATGAGCAAGTAGAAAACCACCACCTGCCAAAGAAGTGAGCGTTGCTTCTGTGACACATGAGGCTAAAACTGCGGCGACTGCTGCATCAAACGCATTTCCACCTAACCGCAACATTTCCATTCCCGCTTCAGCCGTTTGCAAATTTCCAGCCGCGATCGCCCCACGAGTTTTCTGAATCATATAGCTGTACTAAGTAAGTAGACCTCATTAAACACTGTTGAAAAAAATGGGGGAGTACCCCGTTCCTTGTATTTGTTCATTTACTTAAATTTCTTAGAAAAACTGAAAAATACTAAAAATGTACCTTTCGTAAGGTTCAGGCGTAATTCTTAATTTAAATTAATATTTGACGAATGGGTAGCTAAAAACCAGCGATATTGCGGAGTCAATATCGAGTTGAATGCTGAGACGCAATTGCCCCAAAGTTTTTATAACAGCTACATAGCACTTTTAAAGTGAAAACCCTTGAGATTTTCTGACCATTTCTGGGTAAAAAAGCTTAAGGATCAACCAGAAACCCCCTTTCACTTTTGTGGAATTTGGTGAGCTACCCAAGGAGCAAAACTTAAATGGAAATTCTACGTGTTGTTGTTACAGGCACCACGGGAGTCGGAAAAACAAGCTTTATTCGTGCGGTTAGCGAAATCGATGTTGCTAGTCTAGAGCGACAACCCACGAATATTGATTTGCAGAAGCAAAGTATGTCAACGCTCGATTTTGGTCGGCTGACCTTTGGCGATTATCAAATGCTGCACTTGTACGGTATTCCCGAAAGTCCTCATCTGGATTTTATGTGGGACATTTTACTGCGTCGAGCCCATGCCTGTGTGGTTTTGGTGGATGCTCAGCGTCCCCGAGATTTTCGCTCGACTCGTCGTATTCTGAGTAACTTGAGTCGGCGGAGCAAGGTGCCCATGATTGTTGGTCTGACTCATGCAGATTGTCCAGATGCGTGGACACTTGCTAATGCAGAGCTAGCCTTGGGTCTTAAGAGCGATCGATATTGCTCGCCTCTGGTCATCGTTAATGCAACACAGCCAGAGTCAGTCCTGAGAAGTTTGTTAATTCTGACTCGTGAGATGATCAATGTTCCAGCTTAGGAACGAAAGCTGTTTACTTTCGCCGATCGCTGTGTCTGTCTTGCCTGAAGATCTTCTAGCCGAGTATCGGGAATTGCCTGGATCAGTTGGCGTGTGTAGTCCTGCTGAGGTGTGTTGTAGATTGCGTCAGCGGCTCCAATTTCCTCGATTTTGCCCTGGTTCATCACCATAATGCGATCGCTGACGAATTTCACCACGCTTAAATCATGGGAAATGAAAATATAGGTCAAGCCAAAATCTTGCTGCAAATCTTTCAACAAGTTGAGTACCTGCGCCTGCACAGATACATCCAGGGCAGAAACCGACTCGTCGCAGATAATGAAGCGTGGCTGGCAAACCAGGGTGCGGGCAATGCAGATTCGTTGCTGTTGCCCACCAGAGAATTCGTGAGGCATCCGGTGCATAGCGCTGCCGTCTAGTCCAACTCGCTCCAAGAGGGCGATCGCCCGCTGCCAGCGATCGTCTCGCGAGTTGCCGATGTTGTGAATCACCATTGGCTCAATTAGAGCAGCACCAATACTCTGACGCGCATCCATTGAGCCAAACGGATTCTGAAACACGATCTGCATTTCCCGTCGCAGCCGCCTCATCTGAGCAGCATTTAGGTTAAACACGGATTGTCCGTCAAAGATGACTTCTCCTGAAGTTGGTTCAATTAGCCGGAGCAGCACTCGACTCAGCGTCGACTTGCCGCAGCCCGATTCACCGACCAGACCCAACGTTTCTCCGGGGTACACGTCAAAACTGACATCATCGACTGCATTGAGCATGGTTTTACGACCAAACAGCCCCGTTCTAATCGGAAAACTTTTGGTCAGGTTGCGAACCGAGAGCAGCGGTTTTTGTTGAAGTAGACTGTGATATCGGTTGTCACGCTCGGTTGTGGGCACTTCCGACCAAAGTGTTTCCGTTTGATTGGAGTCAAGCGTTTTAGCGAGAATTTCGAGTTGTCCTGCCGGGTTGGTTTGTACCTGCATGAAGTCTGCGACCGTAGGCAACCGTTTTAGCTGCTGATCGGGGCGAGGACGGCAACTGAGTAGCCCTTTGGTGTAAGGGTGCTGAGGCTGAGCAAACAGCTCATAAACATTTGCAGTTTCTACAACTCGACCGCGATACATCACCATGACGCGATCGGCAATTTCGGCGACTACGCCCATGTCATGGGTGATGAATAGGATCGACATGCCCCGGCGATCGCGAATTTCCCTCAGCAACTCTAGAATTGTGGCTTGAATCGTTACATCTAGTGCTGTGGTTGGCTCATCTGCAATCAGCACTGCCGGATTGCCGCTCAGCGCCATTGCGATCATGACTCGTTGCTGTTGCCCGCCTGAAAGCTGATGCGGGTATCGGTTCATCATCGCTTCTGGGTTGGGCAGCTTGACTTCTCGAAACAGATCGAGCGCCCGCTTTTGGGCTTCCTCCTGGGAAACTTCCGCATGAAGCAGAATTGCTTCCACCACCTGATCGCCGCAGGTAAAAACTGGATTCAGGGAAGTCATCGGCTCCTGAAACACCATTGAGATTTGCCCACCTCGGTAGGTGCGGCGATCGCCTGCTAGCAAACCCAGCAAATTTACAGGCTCTGCTGATACGGAGCGAGGATCGTGAAACCAAATTTCTCCATTAACCTGAACAGATTTGGGCAACAGCCCGATCGTTGCCAGGGAAGTGACTGATTTACCTGAGCCAGACTCACCCACAATTCCCAGAGTTTCACCCGCTGCCAGAGTAAAAGATGCATCTTGCACCGCTCTCACAATGCCTGCATCGGTAGGGAAACTGATAGACAGATTGCGGACATCCAGAACAGGAAAGTTCATAAACTTGGAAGGCGATCGCGAGTGGTAAGTATCTTCACAATAGCCGCTATCAATACTAGAGCTAGAACAGTTGCTTCATTTATCACAACTGATACAGTTTGTTGCCAGTTCATCCCTCTAGCATTGTCCGGTGTAAATTGAATTTCCAGCTAGATCCGCCAAAAAAACGGAATCTTTAATAAAAAACTTTCAACTAAGCGAGGACAGCATGATCAGACGATGGAAACGATGGAGGCGGTGGCAACCCGTGCTGCTAAGCATGGTGTTTGCTCTAACCATAGTTCTTTCAAACTGTGGTGGCTCTCCAGACGCGACTGATTCTCCAGAAGCAAGCAGCCCTGCCGCATCTTCAGAACAGCAGGCACTTGTGTTTGGGCTGGGAGGACAACCTGCCAACCTCGAACCTGGCAATATCACGGACAACAATTCAATTTATGTACACGAACAGATTTACGATCGCCTGGTTCACTTTGAACCAGGAACCACTTCTCCTGTCCCAGGTTTAGCTACAGAGTGGTCGGCTTCAGAGGATGGTTTGACCTGGACGTTTACGCTACGGGAAGGGGTAACGTTTCATGATGGCACTCCTTTTAATGCGGAGGCAGTCAGAGTTAATGTTGAGCGTTGGTGGGACCCGGCTAGTCCAACCGGATATCGCGATGCGGGCAGAGGATACGAAATCTGGCCCGGTTTATTTGGCGGCTTTAAAGGAGACGAAGCCTCTTCACTGGTGTCCCTAAATGTAGTGGATGACTACACCATCGAGTTTGTTTTGAATCAGCCGTTTGCTGCTTTCCCAGTGGCGATCGGTTCTGGTTATTTTGGCATTGCTAGCCCGACCGCGATCGAGGAAGCTGGACCAGATTATGGAACTCCTGGATCGACCGCAGTTGGAACTGGTCCTTACGTTTTGGACGAATGGCGATCGGGCGATCGCGTCATTCTCTCAGCCAACCCTGACTATTGGGATGGAGCACCCGCTGAAGAGCAGCTTGTCGTCCGCTTTATCACTGACCCCTCAGCTCGATTAGCTGAGCTAAGAGCCGGAAGCATTGACTTTACGGTAGAGCTAGCGCCAGACCAGCTTCAGGAAATTGAAGGTGACGATAATCTAGAAGCAGTTTTCCGCGAATCCTTCAATGTTGGCTATTTAGGACTAAATACTGGCTTTGAGCCGCTGGCAGATGTGCGAGTGAGGAAGGCGATCGCCTTAGCAATCAACCGTCCAGAAATTGTTAGTGCTTTCTGGGGTGAGCTAGGCGTATCTGATCCGCACTTCTTGCCTCCTTCCATGGAAAACTTCAACGCTAACGACCTGGAAGTTTATCCCTATGACCCAGAACAGGCAAAGCAACTGTTGAGTGAAGCGGGCTACGCCGACGGCTTTGACCTGGAAATGTACTACATGCCTGTTTCTCGTCCTTACTTTCCTACGCCCAAACCGATCGCTGAAGCATTTGCGGCTGACCTGAGTGCGATCGGCATTAACGTCTCGTTACAAACCAAAGACTGGGCTGTCTACATCGAAGACAGCAAAAAGCTACCCGGATTTCAATCCTTCATGTTGGGTTGGACAGGCGACTATGGTGACCCTGATAACTTCTACTACTATCACTTTGGACCAGGTGGCACCACTGATATCGGTGAATGGAAAAGCGATCGCGTAATTGAGCTACTCAATCAGGCTCGTGCCGAAGACGACCAGGGTGCAAGGGAACAGGCATACGCTGAAGTAGACAAAATTCTCTACGACGAAGTTGTGCGAATTCCCATCGTTCACTCACAGCCCCTCCTAGCACAGCGCACCAACATCCAGGGTTGGAACCCTAGCCCCTTAGGATCTGAACCCTTCAACACGGTTAGCAAGGAATAAACCTTTTAGGGAACAGCGCCTTCAGGACGGAGGAGTGATGAAGCAGTGTAGGGGCGTGGCATTCAGGCAAAAGCTCTATTGCAGAGCAGAGCTGCCGAATGCTGCGCCCTTAAAAATTTGGGCATTGCTGATTTGGGCTATGAATTGCGTAGGGGCGTTTCGCGAAACGCCCCTACAGGTGGGATCAATGCCCGTGGATCATACTCGCATTCAGCAACACCAAAATTTGCTGCTCCCTATCTTTCGCTTTTTGCAATGAGTTTCACGCTTGGAGTTTTGCTAGCAAATAGCTAATCATGCTGCGATACATCGTTGGACGACTGCTTGGGCTAGTGCCCGTATTTCTGGGAATTACCCTGCTCGTATTTACCCTGCTCCATGCAATTCCCGGTGATCCGGCCGTGTTTTTAATGGGAGAAAGGGCAACGCCTGACCAGATTGCTGCCTTTCGAGAGCAGATGGGGTTAAACGAACCATTGCCCATTCAATACTTCACTTTTTTAGGAAGCGTGCTGCGGCTTGATTTTGGTAACAGCATCGTCACCGGAATTCCGATCGCCGCTGAAATTGGACGACGTTGGGCAGCCAGTTTTGAATTAACTGCCTCCGCTGTGCTGTTCTCAATCTTGGTTGGAGTGCCAGCAGGAATTATTGCCGCAGTTCGTAAAAACAGTTGGGTAGATAACCTAGCAATGACGGTTTCGCTGGTCGGCGTTTCCATGCCTGTCTACTGGTTAGGCTTGCTGTTGATTTACCTATTTGCGGTGAATCTAGGCTGGCTGCCGCCCAGCGGACGAATTGGCATCAGTGAAGGGTTTGGCTTTCAGCCGATCACGGGCTTCTATGTGCTGGACGCGCTATTGCGGTTCAACTTTACGGCGCTGAGAGATATTTTGGCTCACCTGATTTTGCCTGCGATCGCCCTTGGCACCATTCCTTTGGCGATCGTCGCTCGCCTCACTCGCAGCGCCATGCTAGAAGTCCTGTCCCAAGACTATATCCGCACCGCCAGAGCAAAGGGCCTCTTAGAACGCTGGGTCATTCTCAAACATGCGCTCAAGAACGCCCTTTTACCCGTAATCACTATCATTGGGCTGCAATTTGGCACCCTGCTCAGCAGCGCCGTCCTCACCGAAACCATTTTCTCCTGGCCCGGCATCGGCGAATGGATTTACGGCGGCATTCTCGCCAGAGACTATCCGGTTGTTCAAGGAGGTGTAGTTTTCGTTTCCATCACCTTTGTCCTGATCAACCTCCTGGTCGATCTCTCCTACGCCTTCTTTGACCCCAGAATCCAATACAAATAATAACCCTAGCCTCCAACCCCCAACCCCTAGCCTCCAACCCCTAGTTCCCAGTCCCTAGCCCCTCTACTCATGGAAACCCTTTCCCCTGAAGTCTCCACACAGGCTGCATCGAAACCTTTACAGCGCGTTTATCGCCAGTTCCTTAAATCTAGTTCTGGCAGAATTGGGCTATTTCTCACAGTGGCGTTGCTGTTGCTGGCAGTGCTGGCTCCGCTGATTCGTCCTTATGATGCTGCGACAGCACGAAACTATGCCTCTCGCCTCAGCCCACCCGATTTGGAATTTTGGCTGGGTACAGATGGATTAGGGCGGGATATGTTAACCGCAATTTGGTACGGCATTCGCATCTCGCTAACGATTAGCTTGATTTCGGTGGGGTCAGGTCTGCTGATTGGCACTTTTTTAGGAATGGTCGCAGGCTACTTTCGAGGCTGGCTGGAAACGGTGATCGGTTGGGCTACAGACATTTTGCTGGCTTTTCCGCCCACTTTGCTGGCGATCGCCGTCGTCACCGTCACCGGCCCTAGCCTTCCCAGCGTCATGATTGCGGTTGGCGTAGTCCAAATTCCGATCTTCATTCGCCTGACCCGCAGCATGGTGCTATCTCTACGCGAACAAGACTTTATCCAAACCGTCAGAGCTTTTGGTGCAACTTCCGATCGCATCATCATTAGCCACATCTTGCCAGCCAGTCTTGCTCCTCTTATCGTGCAGGCGACTCTGGCATTGGGTACGGCAACCCTGGAGGCGGCTGGTTTAGGATTTCTGGGTTTAGGTGCAAAACCACCGACACCAGAGCTAGGCACGATGCTGTCAGACTCGTTTCGAGGCGGTTATTCCCTTTCCTCGCCCTGGACAATTGTGTTTCCGGGTTTAGCAATTACTCTGATTGTTCTGGCATTTAACCTGCTGGGGGATGGTTTGCGCGACAGCCTTGATCCTAGGGCAAATCGTTGAGATGCCAGTACTTTTTGGATGAGTTATCTTGGGGCTGACTTAGACAGGCACGATGACAGAAACCAAAAATTGTTTCGGCCATAGATGCCCCGGTAAAGACGCGATGGAATTACGTCTCTACGAATAAGCTTCCAAAAAGATAAAACATCTATGCAGTTTAGAAAAAATTTGGGCTGGCTGCTTCCTTGGATTGGTCTAGGCGTTCTTGCTGCTTCAGCATTAACCGTCAAAGATCAAGCGATCGCCAGTGCAGAAGCAGAAACTCCCTCACCGACGCTAGTATGGACTGCTGCTGCCGATCCGCATGGTGAAGCTGGGACTTCAGAAACCGCAGAATTTTCTCCAGATAGTCAGTTTATTGTCTCAGGTGGGGGAGACGGCAAATTTCGGCTGTGGCGGGTTGCGGATGGCTCCCTAATTTGGGAAGGAGTTTACTGGGACGGTTCGCTCGATGACAAACAGGGCGAAGTTGAAGCAGTTTTCTTTTCACTCGATGGTGAGCAAATCGCGGTTTCAGGCAATACTGACGGCATTAAAATTTATCGAGCCAGGGATGGTAGCCTTCTCACCACTCTAGAAGGAGATGGCGCAGACGGAATTGCTTTTTCTCCAAATGGACAGTTTTTTGCTGCCCCCAGTCACGGCAACAACAGTCAGGTGAAGATGTATGACCCAGGCGACTGGTCCTTGCGATATGGCGATCGCATCTCGCACCGTCGGGACATCAACTCCATCGACTTCACCCAAGATAGTGAGTATGTCCTGTCAGGTTCAGCCGATCGCACCGTTAAAATTTCTCGCACCTCGGACGGTCGCCTAGTCAGAACTGTCCGGGCGGCAAACAATGGCGGCTCGGTTAAGTCTGTTCGCCTTTCGCCTGATGGAGAGTTAATCGCCACTGCTAATGGTAATGAAGATGTCGCTAAAGTCTTTCGCTTTGACACAGGCGAACAGATCGCCGAGCTAGAGCATGGCACCTCTTTGGTAGAAGCCGTTGCCTTCTCGCCCGACGGGAAATATCTCGCTACGGGTGGCGGCGGCTCGGAACGTCAAGACCCCAACGAAAACTTTGGCTTCAGACTCTACCGCGTCTCTGACTTCAGCCTTCAACAGCAAATCACTGAACATACCCAAGGCGTGGAATATATTGATTTTTCACCGGACGGGCAGTACATAGTAACAGCCAGTGAAGACGGTACAATCAAGCTCTGGTCAATCTCTAATCCAGAACAAAACTCTCTTCAAAGCTTACTCAGTAACCCGAACGCTAAAACTGGTGCAACAATGGCGATCGCCCTCATGTTCCTTGGAGCAGTTCTACAGTGGCGACGCACCACTCACAAGCAACCCTAATCTCTCCCTAGCCCCTTCCCTACTTCCCAATGACCCCTACCAGGCTCCGCTTTCCCCGCTTCCTCCAGGGCTCCCAAAACCCCAGTCTCTCCGTCCAGATGATGTGGGTGGGCATCGTTATTACCCTGCTGTTTTTGTTGGTCGCGCTCTTTGCTCCAACCATAGAATCTTGGGGCTGGTTGCGAAACCCAACCGAGACTTTGACGAATCCGTTACACCAGCCCCCCTCATCTGAATATTGGTTTGGCACCAGTCGTCAAGGGTACGACGTTTTCTCACGGGTGCTATTTGGGGCGCAATCGGCAATGCTGGTTGTCGTATTGGCAACGGCGTTGAGTCTGGCGATCGGGGTTCCGCTGGGAATGTTGAGTGGCTATCTGGGCGGCAGGCTTGATCGGGTCTTGGTGTTTCTTATGGATACCATCTACACTTTGCCCGGACTCTTACTTTCAGTGACGCTCGCATTTATCGTGGGGCGAGGTGTATTGAATGCGGCGATCGCCATTAGCATTGCCTATATTCCGCTGTATTACCGGGTCGTCCGCAACCACACGGTCAGCGTTAAAACCGAAGTTTTCATTGAAGCAGCCCAGGCAATGGGAGCTTCAACCTGGACGGTTTTATCCCGCTACCTGTTTTTCAATGTGATCCAGAGCGTCCCAGTTCTGTTCACCATGAACGCCGCTGATGCCGTTCTCACGCTAGGCAGCCTTGGCTTCCTCGGTTTGGGACTACCTGAACCCACTCCCGACTGGGGTTCTGACCTGCGTCAGGCATTGGATGCTCTACCCACCGGAATCTGGTGGACAGCCCTATTCCCCGGTTTGGCATTGACCCTTCTAGTGGTAGGACTTTCCCTCATTGGCGAAGGACTGAATGAATGGGTTAATCCATTACTACGGCGAGAAAATTGGAGCCAAAAGAATTAAGAACTCAAAGTCTCCACAAAATTCCTAATTTCCGTTTTCAACGAAGTATTAACAACCCCTAGCCTCCCCGTATAATTGGCAGTCAGGTAAGCCGCAAGTTAACCAATCCACTGCACTGAGTAGCTCAAAATATGGGGAATCCGAACGCCGCCGATTGCCAGCATTCCTGTCAACACGTTATTGGGGTTGATTTAGGTGGTTCAGCGATTAAACTGGGACGCTTTGGGGCGGACGGCACTTGCCTTCAAACTTTGACTGTGCCGACTCCACAGCCCGCCTATCCAGAACTAGTACTGGCAGCAATGGTAGAGGCGATCGCCCAAATTGATCCGCTGGGGCAAAGTGGGGCGATCGGCGTTGGCACTCCTGGCCCGACCGATGCGGAAGGGCGAATTGCCAGAGTCGCCATTAACCTGGAGGGTTGGCACGATATTCCATTAGCAGACTGGCTAGAGTCGAAACTCAGCATTCAGACTACCCTTGCCAACGATGCCAACTGCGCTGGATTAGGAGAATTTTGGCTGGGATCAGGTCGCTATTTTCGCAATCTGATTTTGCTGACGCTAGGAACGGGTGTTGGCGGAGCCGTGATTCTAGATGGCAAACTGTTTACTGGACATCATGGCACCGCTGGAGAGCTAGGACTGGTGACGCTCAACATGGACGGGCCAGAATGCAATAGCGGCAATCGTGGCTCTCTAGAACAGTACGCTTCGATTCAAGCCATTCGTCGCCGCACGGGGCTAGAGCCTGATGAGCTAGGTCGCAGAGCCAAAGCCGGAGATGCTGAAGCGATCGCCTTCTGGCAAGATTATGGTTGCCATTTGGGAGCAGGTCTAGCGAGCCTGATCTATGTCCTCACGCCCGAAGCGGTAATCATCGGTGGCGGTATCAGCGCGAGTGCTGAATACTTCTTTCCTGCGACGCTAGCGGAAGTTGAGCGTCGAGTTTTGCCCAGTTCCCGCACGGGTCTACAGCTATTGTCAGCTCAGTTGGGCAACAAAGCAGGGATCGTAGGAGCCGCAAAATTGGCGTGGCAGAAGGTATTGGCAACGGGGTAGCCTAGGAAAGATGAAGCATGAAACATGAGGGATAAATTTGCCGGAGGATAATTTTCAGCAAAAGAATCTGCCGGAGCAAGAACTACTTGCTCAACTTCAGCAAACTCAGCTGGCGTACCACATGGCAGTTGAGATGGGGCAGTTTAAGGCAGGGTTTTTGGCACGCACTTCCCATGAGTTGCGATCGCCCCTCAACAACATCATTAGCCTGCATCAGCTGATCCTGTCCGATCTGTGTGACAGCCCAGAGGAGGAGCGAGAAACGATCGCTCAAGCGCAAGCGTCTGCCTCGAAGATGTTGGCACTGTTGGATGAATTAATCAGCATTGCTAAAGTGCAGCACGGCACCTACGAAATGCAAATTCAGCCGCTGCGGTTGGCAGACGTGCTCGAAGAAGTTCATGCGCTCACCCACCTGCAAATTCAAGATCGCGGACTGCGGCTAGAAATTGACCCTCCCGATCCAGAAACCTACGTCCTGGCTGATCCCCGCTGGCTCAGGCAAGTTCTGGTTAATCTGGTCGATCCAGCCGTTTCTCAAGTGATGGAAGGCAGCATTCGCCTGACCACTCAAGTTGCTTTAGAGCTTCAACAGGTTAACATTCAGATTCAAGATCAGCGACCAGACCACCTATGGAGCGAGCTGCTTAATTCATCGCAATCCAGTCCTGAGCCTGAAGTAGTGTCCTCAACCTCAACAAAGCTCCCTGCCTCTAATTCACAGAAGCCTATTAAACCTTCCTTTGGGCTATCTTTGCTAGTCAACCAGTCCTTAATCGAGAAGATGAACGGTCGACTAGAAGTGTTTACACGACCAGCACCCGTTTCAGAAGATGCTGCGATCGCTGCCCCTCTCACCCAAATTCAATGTTCCATTCCCTGGATAATGCCTGAAGAGGATGTCTGAAGAGGATGCCTTCACCAGTGTTGGAATTTTTGGTGTACCATTCAACCTTGTAGCTGCAAACACACTATTCCAGTCGGTTAACTGTGCTTTTCTCATCTCTACGACGACTTGCTGCAAGGCTAAAGGGGCGATCGCCTCAAAGATTCCTCTCTTTCCTCTCGACCGGCTTTGTCCTGAGCCTACTTTTAGCTTTCGTTTCAACTGGATTTAGTGCCTGTTCCGTCGTTGACAATGGCAACGTTGTCGAACTCACGCTGGTATCCAACGCGGTTACGGAGGCTGCTTATCGAGAAATCATGCCCTTGTTTGCCGCAGATTGGGAACAGAAGCACCAGCAAAAGGTAGTGTTTAACCAGAGCTACGGCGGCTCAGGGACTCAGGCTCGGGCGGTAATCGAAGGTCTACCAGCAGATATTGTAGACCTGTCCTTGGAACTGGATGTCGAGAAAATTGAAGCAGCAGGGTTGATCCAACCGGGATGGCAAGATCGAGTGCCGAATGGGGCGATCGCTCATCAGTCTGTAGCTGCCTTAGTCACCCGCAGCGGTAACCCCAAATCAATATCAACCTGGGCGGATTTGGCCCAGGTTGATGTCAACGTTATCACCGCCAACCCACGCACCTCAGGAGGCGCTAGATGGAATTTCCTGGCATTGTGGGGGTCGATCACACAAGCGGGCGGCGACCAACAAACTGCCCTCAATTACACCACTCAGGTTTTTGAAAATATTCCCATCCTGCCTAGAGATGCCCGCGAAGCAACCGATGCCTTCTTTCAGCAAAGGCAGGGAGATGTGCTGATTAATTACGAAAACGAAATCATTCTGGCAAAACTAAACGGTCAGGATATCCTTTATCTAGTTCCTGAAACTAACATTTCAATTGATAATCCGGTCGCCGTCATTGATGCCAACGTCGACCAGCACGGTACCCGTGAAGTCGCTGAAGCATTTGTTCAGTTTCTCTTTACCCCAGCGGCGCAGCGAGAATTTGCGCGGTTTGGCTTTCGCCCTGTAGATGAAGCCGTCAATACAGAATTTGCTGACCAGTTTCCTCCCGTCACCAATCTGTTTACAATCGCAGATATGGGAGGGTGGAATACCGTTCAGCAAAAATTCTTTGATGAGGGTGGAGTTTTCGATCAAATTCAAGCCGATCTGACAAAATAACAGGTTTATTGTCCTGCTGCTTGCTCGGTCTTTTTGATCAGTTCACTTTAGGGCTATGCCCTGGCTCAAGCCATGCTGTTTTCGATCGCCCAACGAGCCAGCTCCGTTCGGTTGTGTAACCCGGTTTTGCCTAGCATATTGCTGACGTGGCTCTCAATCGTTCGCTGACTGACATTTAGCTCTTCAGCAATTTCACGATTTGCCATACCGCGCGCCACAAATTGCACCACTCTTAGCTCGGTTGGAGTCAACTCCACATCAAATGGAACTTGGATTTTAGGTCCACTATCTGTTCCCTTGTTTTGGTGCTGAATCAGCCGTGAAGCCTGCTTTAGAGAAGACTCAACCTGAGCCACCAGTTCTTCTGGCTCAAACGGCTTCACCATATAGACATCGGCTCCGGTGTTTAGACCCTTGACCCGATCTTGGCTTTGTCCCTTAGCTGACAAAAACAGCACTGGAATCCAGCTTGTCCGTGCGTCCTTTCGCACATGCTCGACCAGCGAATATCCGTCCATCTCAGGCATCATCACATCACAGATGATCATGTCCGGAGTAGCATTCTCTAGCACTTCTAGTGCTTCACGACCATTCTCAGCCGTAATCACTTCATACCCACGAAACTCCAGGTAGTCTTTGACTAACAAAATTAGATTCGGATCATCATCAATCAGCAAAAGCTGTTTGTGATCTCCGGCACTGGTTTCCTTCATGCTTTACTACTCGCCACGCATAGGTCAAGAGTAACACTTACAGACAGAGTATTTGGTGTTCTCACAGGACTTTTGAGCTTGCTTGAGAAGAGCTCGGTTTATTTCGACCCTTCCCTCAATATGCTGCCCTTCATTTTGTCGGGTTGCAACAGCCCATCACCCAATTTTTCTTATTTTTTTAATTTCCAGGTTTCTATATCCGGCAATTTATTTCCATATAAAGAAATAAATTACCGGATATGGAAATAAGTTACCTTATAAGATAATTTTTTGCTTTTTAAGCCTATGGGAAGGTGCTACTTAAAACAGCAATTTTCTAAGTTTTATCACTTACTCGGTTCAGAGCCAGAAACTTGGGCTGATTCAGGCAAAGGATGGACTAGAAATGCGTACTCTGACACAATGCGATCGCCGATCAAATGCTCTTGAATAATCTGCTCAATCACATCTGGGTTGGCGCTGTGATACCAAACTCCATCTGGGTAGACAACCATAATTGGCCCTTGCTGACACACGCGCAGACAATTGGCTTTGGTGCGAAAGATACAGGTTGGGCGATCGCTAGTTGGCACATCTAGTTTTAATTCTTTCAACCGCTGCTTGAGATAATTCCAAGCAACTAGACTGACCGCCTTATCGCAGCACTTAGGCACAGTTTGATCGGCACATATAAAGACATGTCGTTGGATTTGGGGCAAGCCGAGAGACTGGGAGCAGGCTGTCAATGAATTAGGTGCTGAGCGATCGCAGTCAGAAGTCATGAATCTATAGAGTGGAAGACCGGGAAAAAAACTTAGGATTTCAGGCTATGGACTTAACCCGTTATCCACCTTAACTATATCTAGATCTAGATCCGTTCAAATTCCTTTCCTGGATCAGCTTTGTAGGGTTGTGAACACGACTAGCCACAGGGCTTCTGTCCACTCTACGACTGCTCCATAGGTATCGCCTGTGTGTCCTCCTAATTGACAGTTGAACCAGGCTGCGGTGAGCAGAGCGATCGCACTTCCTGCTGCCACTGAGCCAAGTGTCACAGCCCACAGAGCAGAATCCCAAAAGACAGGGATGCAACTCAATCCCAACAGCAAGCAAAACCCGGGCATCACATCTTTGAGTGAGCGAATCGCAGCTTTGTGAAAGGCTCCTTTGCCCGTTGGCTTTAGATAAGGGTAACGGGCGATCGCCACTTGCTGCCCCCATCGCCCCCAACCTGCTGCTAAGGGCAAAGCTAGCTCATGCCAGGCGGTGAGATCGCTCAGAGCGGTGACTTTCAGCAAGAGAATGGCGATCGCCGCCATTGCGCCAAATGCACCCGTCGCACTATCTGCCATCACCTCAAGTCGGCGCTGCCGATCTAACACAGCTAACCCGTCAGCCGTATCCATTGCTCCATCCAGGTGGAGCCCTCCTGTGACCGCGACCCAGGCAATGACGATGACGGCATTACGGGTCAGGTCGGGCACTCCCAGCAGATGCAAGCCTTGATGAAGAAGTCCTAATATTCCGCCAATGATTAGCCCAACCAGAGGTGCAAGTCGGGCGACGTTTTGAAATTCTAATTTTCCGGTTATCGGAATGGGGATGCAGGTGTAAAAGGCGATCGCAGCAACCAAGCTAGATAAAGATCCTACTGCTTTGCTGGAGAGCGATCGCCAACTTTGCCTGTTCAACTGCGTTGAAGGCTGTTTATCGGACAAAACTATCTATCTCCAAGACTGTGCATCTCCCACAATTATTTGCTAATGTGTTGGATTCAGCCTAATGGCCGAATGTTTTAGTACAGGGCGGGAGCCATAATCTAGTCACTGACGACAGGAAAATCTCAAAAATCCAATTAGACGAGTGCCACAAAGATAAGTTCCGTAAATTTCATTAAGAAGTAGGCTAGAATCCTGGAATAACACTGTCTCATGCACTACTTTTTCTCTCCTGGTTTCGTTGCTTGTCAGTCTTCCTTCTGTTCGTCATTCTCACTACTAACGACCAAAGCTAGGGCAATAGAGCCAACTTATCCTTCGTTAAACGCTTTTTCCTGAAACGCTTTGTCCTGAAGTAGTGTATCCAGCCCAGCATGATAAGTTAGCTGTTTTTCAGATTCATGGTTCAAACTGCGATTCGCCCAGGCGAATTCTGCTGTTACTTCTGATCTAGACAGTGCTGGAGACAACCCCTCAATGGGATAACTCCTCAATAGTTGCATCATTTAGTTGTTAGCAAACCTGAGGTCTTCCTAGACCAAGGGCTTTTTCATTCTATGAGTCACGATCAACTTTCTGGAAACACCAAATTGCCAGCCCCCTGCATTGTTGACAATGGCATCGTCGTCAACAAGCAAGATATGCAGAGGCTGCTGGCTGACTTGAGTCGGGTTCATTACAGCTACAGTCAAGACGGCAAGCTGCTAGCGGAAGACGAAGGGTATGTGTTAGAAGTGTTTGCTGATCCTCAACGGTCAACACTTGTAGCCAACCATACGCTCTACCTCAACGTTCAGAGCTTTGATTATTTAGAGCTTAAGCGTGTCCCTGACGAGCAACCCTGCTTTGACTTAATGCAAGACGGCAGCGTTTTGCGGCTGATTCCACTCTCCAATCCGCTTCAAGAACAGAGTACCCGGAGTCTCAATGCTGCAGCCCTAGAAGCAGTTGTTGCCGAAGTACTTTCCGCCAATTGGGATGTGCGAATTGATGATGAAGAAAATTTCTCTCTCTAAGATACAAAAATCCTGAGTGGTTCTTGATAATGATTGCGGTTGTTGGATGCGGCTAAACCTGCGCTCAACAACCGCAATCATTTAGTATTGCTATAGTTTCTTCTGATGAATTAAGCGTGGGATTTTCTTTTCAGTGTCAGGGTCGCTGTCGGCATACGCAAGCAAGGGCCGGAGTTTTTTCAACCCCTCACGGTTTGGTAGAAACTCCACGCTTTATGCCGGTAGGAACGCTAGCTAATGTTAAAACTTTGACTCCAGCCCAACTGCAGGCAACTGGAGCGCAGATGATTTTGTCTAACACGTATCATCTGCATCTTCAGCCCGGTGAAGCTATCGTGCAGCAGGCGGGTGGATTGCACCAGTTTATGGGCTGGAGTGGTCCGATTTTGACTGATTCGGGCGGCTTTCAGGTATTTAGCCTGAGCGAAATGCGATCGCTTTCTGAGGAAGGGGTGACGTTTCGATCGCCCCGTGATGGGCAAATCATTCACCTGACTCCGGAGCGCTCAATCCAGATTCAAAATGCACTGGGGGCAGATGTGATCATGGCATTTGATGAATGTCCCCCCTATCCTGCCAGTCGGGAAGCGATTGTTGCTGCAACCGACCGTACCTACCGCTGGTTGGAACGCTGTATCACAGCTCATCAACGTCAAGATCAGGCGCTGTTTGGAATTGTTCAAGGGGGCGTTTATCCTGACTTGCGGCAGCAGGCGGCTCGTGACCTGGCAAAGTTGAACTTGCCGGGGTACGCGATTGGCGGTGTCAGTGTGGGTGAGCCGCCAGAGTTAATCAAGAAAATTGTGCAGGCAACGGCTCCTTTACTGCCAGAGGAGAAACCCCGCTATCTGATGGGAGTTGGCACCTATCGGGAAATGGCACAGGCTATCGCTGCTGGTATTGACTTATTTGACTGCGTGATCCCAACTCGCTTGGCGCGGCATGGCAACGCCCTGGTGGGGGGCGATCGCTGGAACCTGAGAAACAATCGTTTCCGAGAGGATTTTAGCCCACTTGATGAAACCTGCCCCTGCTACACCTGCAAGCAATTTACCCGTGCTTATGTGAGTCATTTGCTGCGATCGCAGGAGCTCTTGGCATACACTTTGCTGTCGATTCACAACATTACTGAACTAATTCGATTCACTCAACGAATTAGGGAGGCGATATTGAGCGATCGCTTTGCCACTGAATTTGCTCATTGGCTGAAGCCTGAGATGCCTGAATGAACGCAAAATAGCTACTGTAGGGAGATTTCATTCTCTACCAGCCGAAAGAGGAGCAGATGATATTAGCCTCTTAAGATGAGGCAAAAGATTAAAGTAGGAGCATTAAAAATGCCTTATCAACAAGTAGATGAATTGCCAGCTGACGTAAAAGACAAGCTATTAGAAGGCTCAGCACAAATTTTTGTGGCAGCTTTTAACAGCGCCGAGTCAAACGGAATGGATCAAAACGCGGCTCAACGAGTTGCTTGGAATACCGTAAAGCAAGACTACGTGCAAGGCGACGATGGCTGCTGGCGACGGGTTCCCCAGCAGACTAACATTACCAACAAAGCTGTGCAGTCCGGCGGCAACTAGTTTCGGTAATTAGCGAAGTTAGGCAAGAAGGGGAAGGTAAACTTCCCCTTCTTTTTATTTGGGTAGCAGTTTTATAAAGCGTTGGTAATGGGTGAAGCAGATTCAGCAACAACTTTGGGAGTTATCCGTCGAAGATCTAGTTTTTGCGATCGCCACATTCACTGAAGAGCAGGTAAGCTTTTATGGTAGAAAACTCAAGTTCTTCCCAACCTAAGGACAGCCAAAAATTAAAAGGGCTAATTGTACGAGGGGTCGTTGGTGCAATTTCGCTGGCAGGTGCAACTGCAATTCCGCTAATTGTTCAACGAGTTTTGTCTCCTGCTCCTGTAGTTAGTCCAGCTACACCTGCACCACAAACGTCCTCAGTGCAACCTCCATCTTCAGTACAGCCTCCGTCTTCAGTTTCACCTGCAGCTGAACAGAGTAGCAATCAGACTGAAATTGAGCAGACTGAAGCTGATCGGACTGAAGAAGCGGATGAACCGAGAGAACGCGAAGAAAAACGCCGGGGACGAGATAAGCATAGACGCGATCGCGATTAGGCTGCCGATGGAAAACCAACTGCCAGATTTAGACTTACAGAACGTCCGCTTTGTGCGACTACTCTGGTGCGATAATGCCAACGTGATTCGGGGAAAGGCATTTCACACAAGATTTCTGGCAGAACATCAAAAACACGGCATTGGGATTTCGATGGCACAGCAGGCGATCCCCGTGATGTACGATGCTGTTGCTCCTGGCAGCGGCTTAGGTCCCGTGGGAGAAGCATGGCTAGCGCCTGATTGGTCTACGTTCAACCCTTTGCCCTATGCGCCTGGACACGCTCGTGTGATGGGTGATTTGGTCACAAAGGGAGTGCCCTGGGTGCTTTGCCCGCGCGGATTTTTGCGGCGAATGATTGCGGCAGCGGCGGTGGAAGGGCTAGAAATCATAGCGGCATTTGAGAATGAGTTTTATTTGCTCCAGTCCGCTGGTTTAAATGCTGAGCGAGATGCTAAACCCATTCCCGTAGACCATACGGTATTTGCGTCAACGCTAGGGATGGATTTGAATCAGACCGTGATTGATGCGATCGCTGATGCCCTGATCGCCCAAAAGATCCCCGTAGAGCGCTACTATCCGGAGTCGGGACCAGGACAGCACGAAATCTCTATTCGTTATACCCATGCGCTTCAGGCAGCCGACTGGCAGATCGCCTTTCGTGAAACGGTGCGCGGTGTAGCATTGCGGCATGGGTTGCGAGCTTCTTTTTTGCCTAAAATTTTTGTGGATCAGGCTGGAAGTGGCTGTCATCTGCACTTGAGCCTCTGGCGAGACGGGCAAAACCTTTTACCCGACATGAATGAAATGGGCGAACTTTCCGCCATCGCTAAGGCTTTTGTTGCCGGAATTTTGCATCATCTGCCTGCACTGATGGCATTAATGACCCCTAGCCCCAATTCCTATCGTCGGCTTCAGCCCCACTTTTGGAGTGGGGCTTTTCGCTGCTGGGGCGTAGACAATCGAGAAGCAGCGGTGCGAGTGCCCAGCAATCCTGTGCCTCCCAGTCCGACCCACTTTGAGCTAAAGACGGTAGATGCGTCTGCTAATCCTTATCTGGCATTGGGGGCAGCGATCGCCGCTGGATTGGACGGCATCCGACGCGGGCTTGATCCCGGAGAACCCATTTCGGTCGATCCAGGAACGCTGCCAGCAGCAGAGCGCCAGCAGCGAGGGATTGATCGACTGCCCGAAAATTTAGGAGAGGCGCTCGCCCATCTCCAGCAAGACGAAGTTTTGCTTCAGGCACTAGAACCTGCGTTGGCACAGGCATTTCTCGCAGTTCGCACTGCTGAGTGGGAAGCTATGAAGCAATTCACGCTTGAAGAAGAAGTCAAACTATTGCTAGAGCGCTACTGATGGATTTAGGAAGCATCCCAGCTATTGATCAGCACGCCCACAATCTGGTGCGTTCAGAAGCTTTTGCCCAAATGCCCTACGCAGCAGCTTTTACCGAAGGCTATGATGCCCAGATCCTTACCCAGCACGCCCAACACACTCTCTGCTATCGACGCAGCCTCAGAGACATTGCCGCTCTGCTCAACTGTGAACCGGATGAAGCGGCGATTTTGGCACGTCGCACAGAGCTAGGGTTAGAACCACTAACGAAGCTATGCTTTGAGGCTGCTAATTTAGAATCAATTTTGCTGGACAACGGATTTTTGCCAGACACAATTTTGCCTGCGGAGTGGCATCAGCAGTTTGTTCCGGTGCATCGGCTGCTGCGGTTGGAATATTTGGCGGAGCAGTTGATTAGCCAGGTTAGCCGCTTCGACATATTTTTGGAGTGGTTTCGCAGTGAGCTTGACCCGCCACCCCAAGGAGTTGTGGGCTTCAAAAGCATTGCAGCTTATCGGACAGGTTTGGACATTCAGCCCATTCCTTACGATCTGGCAGAAGATCAGTTCTATGCAATTAAAGAAGCCTTTCCGGCTCAGCCTATCCGGTTGACGAACAAGCCGTTGATTGACTTTTTGCTCTGTCAGGGATTAACGATCGCCAACCAATATCAGCTTCCTGTGCAGTTTCATACAGGTTTTGGTGATCCTGACCTGGACTTACGGCTAGCCAATCCGCTGCACTTGCGACCGCTGTTAGAAGATCTAGGTTTTCGTCAGGCTCCAATCGTTTTGCTTCACGCCGCCTACCCCTTTATGCGCGAAGCAGGCTATCTGGCGGCGGTCTATCCACACGTTTATGTTGACTTTGGCTTGGCTGTGCCGTTTTTGAGTACTGCCGGAATGCGGCAGACGGTGCAAATGTTGATTGAGCTGAGTCCTATGAGCAAAGTGATGTATTCCTCTGATGCTCACCTGATTCCAGAACTGTATTATCTGGGAGCAAAATGGGGGCGAACGGTGTTGGGTGAGGTGCTAGAGCAAACCATTCAAGACGGAGACTTAACTGCAAAAGAAGCAGAAGAGGGGGCGATCGCCATTCTTAACGGCAATGCCAATCGGCTCTACCGTACCTGACCCTTCAAAAATGTTTTTTAAGTGAATTCTTAACAGGTTAATCTATTTCCTTTGCTGTTGAATCGGAATCTCGATGACAAACTCTGCTCCTCGCCCAGGGAAGGAGTTGCACTTTAGTGTTCCTCCATGTCTGTCTGTGACGATTTGATAGCTGATCGAAAGTCCCATTCCAGTCCCTTTACCGACGGGTTTTGTTGTAAAGAATGGATCAAATAATCGATTTTGAACGGCTTCTGCCATGCCCAGTCCATTATCGGCAAGTCGAATATGAATCCAGTCTTCATTGAGCATTTGAGTCGAAATCTGAATCAAAGGCTTGAAGGATTTAATTCTTTGATTTCGAGCAAAACTATTTGATTCAGCTTCAAGCTGAGCTAAACACTCTTCTAGAGCATCAATTGAATTGCTCAGAATGTTCATAAAAACCTGATTCATCTGTCCGGCGTAACATTCTACTAACGGCAGGTTGCCGTAATCTCTGAGTACTTGAATTGCCTGTCGGTTGTGTTGAGCTTTAAGTCGATTTTGTAGAATCATCAAGGTGCTATCAATTCCTTCATGAATGTCGACTGTCTTAGTTTCTAGCTGGTCAGTATGAGAGAAGGTGCGAAGAGAAGCGATGATTTTCTCAATTCGATCTGCACCTACTTTCATAGAAGTTAGGAGCTTGGGCAAATCTTCGATTAAAAAATCTAAGTCGATCGCTGTTGCTTTAGTTTGAATTTCTGAATCTGGATTGGGGTAGTGCTTCTGATATAGATTTAATAACGCCAGCAAGTTATGGGTGTACTCTTTGGCATGAGCGAGGTTGCCGTAGATAAAGCTAACAGGATTGTTGATTTCGTGAGCAACTCCAGCGACAAGTTGACCCAGCGAAGACATTTTTTCGCTCTGAATTAGCTGGGTCTGTGTTTGCTTGAGTTCCTGTAAAGTCTTTTCTAAATCGAGCGCCTGCTGTCTCAATTGAGTCTCTGACTGGCGCAGGGCTGCTTCTGCCTGCTGGCGCTCTGTGATGTCGTCGTAAGAACCAAGAATGCCCACAACATTGCCCGCAGCATCGTACAGCGGAATTTTGCTGGAATCAATCCAAATTTGGCTACCATCTGCCAAGAACATAGTTTCAATTACATGCAGAGCAGCTATTCCTGTTTCAATTAGATAAGCATCAGATTCTCTAAAGTGATCAGCTTGTTCTTGAGGAATCGGAAAATCGTAATCTGTTTTTCCAACAATATCATCAGGCTTTTCAAGCCCAACGGCATGGGCAAGGTTGCGATTGCAGCCCATATAAACAGAGTTGCGATCTTTCCAGTAAATCCATTGAGGGATATTGTTAATGACTAGCTGTAAAAATTCTTGCGATTCTTTGAGCTTATTCTCTGCTTGTTTGCGATCGCTAATGTCGCGCACGATCACTAAAACTTCATCTTCACCACTGACTACAATCCGAACTTCTTCAACTTGAATTCTGCCATTAATACAAATTTGATGCTCATAAATTTGTGTTTCGCAAGTTTGCAAAGCTCTCTCTACATTAGCCATTCGAAGCTGAGCCAGGTCTGGAGGCAGCGTCTCAAAAATGCTTTTGTTTCGCCATTCCATCTGTGTCTTAAAGGTGACGAAATTTTTGGCTGGAATGAAGTCTAAATAAATACCCTTTCGGGTCATTCTAATCATCAAATCAGGAATTGCATTGAGCAGGGCCCGATAGGTCGCTTCGCTTTGGCGGAGGGCTGCTTCTGCCTGTTGGCGATCGCGAACTTCTGCCTGCAAACGGGTAATAGTCGCTGTGAACAGCGTATGCATTCCGGCTTCAGTATCGAGGTATTTGCTGTTGAGATTGCGCTGATGTCGCAATAGCTCCGCTTGCTGAATTGCTGTGATAAGATGAGCCACAATTTGCTCAATCGCTTCAATTTCATCCGCTTGCCACTGGCGGGAAGTAATGCACTGATGCAGACACAAGATCCCCCACAGGCGATCGCCCTGCATAAGGGGTACGCTTAGACTGGCCTTGACTTGAAAGTGGCTAAATGTTTGCAAATCGGCTGTTGTGAGGTTAGCCGCATTGACATCAGCAATGGCTAGAATTTGTCCTTGCGGAATCTGTTTTGGATGGTGTTGTGCCCACAGAAATTGGCTCAAAGAGCGGACTGAAGCATCTACTACTAACACTGAGCTAAACCCAGCAGCGACCTCTTCAGCTACAAACTGCCCTGCGTTCCAATCCTTAGTTGGATTGGAACGAGGAATTTGCAGCACGCTGGCTCGATCGAGAGCCAAAAAACGCCAAACCTCTGCAACCGCTGTTTGCAAAATCGTACTTAAATCCAGCGATGCTCGAATTTTGGTAATGACGCTCAGCAGCATCTTTTGCTGTTCTAGCTGAAGCTGCTGTAACTCTGCCTTGGGGGAGCGATCGCCCTGCTGAGGCGGAGTATCTAAAGACATAAAGGCATGGATGCTAAAGCGGCTAAGGCTGATATGAACGCTAACGCACCTTTAACCAAGGTTTGCTCTTCTAGATAGGATCACCCTTAAAACATTAAAGCAAGCATTGACCAATTCGTTGTAGGTAGCATAACGTACTCATCTGTACAGAAGTCGTACATCAGAGCACAGATTAAGGGGCTAGTGCCCGACAGTTTGGGAATGAGCTGATTGACCAACACCAATCTGTTCCGACAGAATTTAGCCTTGGGTTCTGGGAGCTTACTCTTTTCCTACTATTCTCTTCCCACTATAAGGATCAGGGATGCTCCCGCGTCGCAGGAGCATCCCTGATCTCTGATATATGAAGTTTTGTAGGGTCATGGCATTGCCATGACCCTACAGAGGGAATTGAGATCCGTGAATCATACCCGCATTCAGCAACGCCTAAAATTCTTCGTCGCCGTATCCGTCTGACATAGAAGCTTCGTTGTCTCGCTTGGACCCAAGTAAGTCTAGTCGTTCGACTCGAATAACTGGTTTTGAGCGATCAGCCCCTGTGCTGCGGTCTTTCCAAGAGTCAAATTTAAGTGCCCCAGTCACTCCAATCAAGCTACCTTTACGCACATAGTTGGCAGCAATCTCTGCTGTTTTGCCCCAAATTTCCAGGCTAAACCAGTCAGGTTGTTCACTGTTGCGAGTGCGGCGATTGACGGCCAGGGTTAAATTGCAAACAACGCTGCCCGACTCAAAATATTTAACGTCAGGATCTCCGCCTACCCGACCCACTAGCGTCACTATATTCAAACCCATAGCGCCCTCTGACTTTTTCTGTGTTGAATGCGATAAAACTTGTATCGATGATGTTGCTGGACTAGCAGGAGTTTACACTGCTGATGGGCGATCGCCCATATAGTACAAAAGTTCTACCTGAAAACATTCTACCGAACTTTTATAGCTACCGCACTACATTTCCCTTGCCTCTGCGATCGCTGCTTGAATGACCTGGCAGGAAAGCTGTTAGCAGAAATCTTAATTTCATCCTGATGCTTATTCCAGGAATGAGGACAACTTACTTAATGGGTCTGCTCTTCTGATTTATTCAGAGAAGGACTCTTTGTCAAGGAACAGAATTTGAGGATACAGATGACTGAAGCAAGTCTTGAGGTTAGACTAAAACATTCAGTCGCACATCTGACTAGACTCTAACTACAAAACATAATAGAATCCACTTCGACCGCACTTTGATAGCGGTAGGAATTTGGCAGTGATCAAGATTTTGACTTTGGGGGCTTAGAAAGCTAGTGGGGTTCTTCAGTCGCTTCTCGCGGGATATGGGTATCGATCTCGGTACCGCTAACACGCTAGTTTATGTATCTGGCAAAGGCATTGTACTGCAAGAGCCTTCTGTCGTTGCAATGGATCAAGAGAACAAAGTGCCTCTAGCCGTTGGGGAGGACGCCAAGAAGATGCTCGGTCGGACTCCCGGAAACGTAGTTGCCCTGCGTCCGCTACGTGACGGAGTAATTGCAGATTTTGATACCGCTGAACTCATGCTCAAGCACTTCATTCGTCGGGTGCATGAGGGGCGGACGTTGGTTTCACCCCGGATTGTGATCGGTATTCCAAGCGGAGTCACAGGGGTAGAGCGTCGAGCAGTTATGGAGGCAGCTTCGCAAGCAGGCGCACGCGATGTTTATCTAATTGATGAACCTGTGGCAGCGGCGATCGGCGCGGGACTGCCGGTGGCTGAACCGACCGGAAACATGATCATTGACATCGGCGGTGGCACGACCGAGGTGGCAGTTCTGAGTTTACAGGGAACTGTATTGAGTGAATCAGTTCGGGTCGCTGGAGATGAGCTGAGTGAAGCAATCTCTCAGTACATGAAGAAAGTGCATAACCTGGTCATCGGGGAAAGAACCTCCGAGGAGATCAAAATCTCTATTGGTTCAGCTTATCCCACCGATGATGATGACGAATCTTTGATGGATGTTCGTGGTTTGCACCTACTTTCAGGGTTACCTCGTACCGTTATGGTCAAGAGTCCTGAAATCCGAGAGGCAATGTCAGAACCCCTCTCCGTCATCATTGAGGCCGTTAAACGCACCTTGGAGCGCACGCCGCCAGAACTCGCAGCTGACATCATCGATCGAGGCATCATGCTAGCTGGTGGTGGGGCACTGCTCAAAGGATTGGATACTCTAATTAGTCACGAGACTGGGATCGTTGTCCATGTGGCTGCAGATCCTCTCAGTTGCGTTGTACTAGGAACAGGTAGGGTGCTAGAAAACTTCAAACAGCTTGAGCGGGTCTTTAGCGGTCGCTCTCGCAATATGTAGAAAAGCATTCAAAATCGTCACCCCGGTTCAGCGAGTCATTAAACTATCGCGTTTCGCTTGCAAGACGGGTGCTGCATCGCTGAGTGACCTGATGATTCTCGTATTAGAAATCTTGGTCAGGTCGGAGTTTGTTCTCTGGAAAGATTGACATCGCTAGTTTAGAGACGATTGGACTGAATGTATACGCTGCGTCGCTGGTGGGATCGACACGGATTAAGAATGGGGCTAGTCTGTCTGGCTCTCGGTAGCGCTTGGGTATTGCGGCAAACTCAGGGGGCAGCCGTTTTTGAAATCTATCAACAGGTTTCTCGTCCTTTTGAATCAATGCCAGCTTCGGCAGACCGTATAGAAAGTGCTGAAATGCAGGAATTGCAGCAGCGCCTCGCTGAGTTAGAGAGTCAGAACCAACAGCTTCAGGAAATGCTGGGTTACGTTCAAAGCCGTCCAACTGGAGGCATTACCGCTCCTGTGATTGGGCGCAGTGCCGATCACTGGTGGCAGCAAGTCACGCTGGGTCGTGGCAGCCGAGATGGCATTGAAGTAGGCGGCATTGTGGCTGGCCCTGGTGGCTTGGTTGGGCGGATTACGCATATTACGCCCAGCACGAGCCGTGTCTTGTTGGTTAGCGATCCGACGAGCCAGGTGGGTGTGACAATCAGCCGTTCGCGTCATATGGGATATATGCGTGGACAGGCGGCAAATCGGGCTGTGATGGAGTTTTTTGATAAAGTGCCAGATGTCCAACCGGGCGATGTGGTGTCAACTTCTTCGTTTAGTCAGCTTTTTCCGCCTGGGTTCCCAATTGGTCGGGTAGAGTCGGTCAACCTGAGCAAAAGTCCCGCTCCTGAAGCTGTGATTGAGCTGTCTGCTCCAATTCATGCTCTGGAGTGGGTCGTGGTGTACCCTAACAGTCGAACTGAAGTTCCCGGTAGTCCTTAGTGTCAAGGTTCTACATATTGAGAAAGTGATTAAGTCGATACTCTCTAGCTTCGCTCAGTCTGGCATTTACACTTCCCAAGTGATGAATTGGTTTGTGACTGCTTTCTCGGTTCTGCTTTGCCTGTTCATTCTGCCGACGCGGTTTCCTGGTATGGAACTGCTGGGTGTTGGACCAAATTGGCTGCTGATCTGGGTAGTTTCCTGGAGCATTCAGCGGACAGTTTGGCAGGGGGCGATCGCTGGACTCGTATTGGGGCTGATTCAAGACGGCATGACATCACCTCATCCCAGTCACGCGATTAGCCTTGCGGTAGTGGGAATGTTGACCGCTCGTATACAAAAGCAGCGCTACATTCAGGAAGACTTTATTTCAGTTGCGCTGATTGTGTTTGGTATGGCGGTTTTGGCTGAAACCATTACTGCCATTCAATTTAGTTTTCAGGGAATTGGTGCATCGACCCATAGTGCCCATCGCGCACTGGCAGAGATATGGTTCTACCATCAGCGAATTGCCCTAAGTTCGGCGATTCTTAGCAGCCTGTGGGCACCGGTTGTTTACTATCCATTGAATCGCTGGTGGCAGCAGACCAATGCTGTTGAACCCTCTCAACCTTGAATTGGAAGCTATTGCTGCCAATTGCTAGCCGCAATCTACTTGACTGATTAGTCTATAATGTGGTCAAACTTTTATCTTGCGAGATGGATTGAAGTTTAAGGGTTATCTACCGCTCTTCAGCCTTTGGGCTGGCTCAAGTCGATACTTTGGAGCGGTCGCAGATGAGCAGCTTTCCCCTACGAACGGTTATTTTACCTGCTGTACTGGTTTCCAGTGCAGTCTTTTCCACGCTAACTCTACCATTCGTTCTACTTAAAGAACCTATCACCATTGATATTCCCCCGCTGCTCAGTGGTGGGCGCATCGAGCCAATGTTTGATGCTGAAAATAAAGATGTGGCGATTCGCTATGTGGGCATTGCCATTCTATTTAGCGTTGGAGCGGGCATTGGTACGGTTGAGTTGCTGCGGGCGAGACATTCTGCCCAAGAATTGACTCAAACCAAAAACCAGCTTTCTAGCTTAAAGTTAAGCCTACAAGAAAAATCGGGTCAAGCCGATGGTTCCCAGTTACTCGACCCAGAAGACGATTCTGACTTGTCTGAGCCGCACGATGCAGCAGATCGCTTTGACGCCGATCTGGATGAAGAGTCAGAGTCGTTAACTTCAACGTTCGATCAGTACGTTGCTGCGGAGAGCCTGGGAAAAAACCTTGATGCTTTCCCACTAGTGCGGTCTAAACAGCCGACTGAGTCTCTTGAGGTAACGCAGGCGGTCGCCTCTTCTGCTGATCCGACTGCCGATCTGCCTGCGTCGCTGTGGGCACAGGCCATTCAGCAGGATATCGGTCAAGATAAGCCAGGTCAAAATGGCCATGATCCTCTTGCTAAAACCCAACAGGAACCTGACCCGGTTGACCTTAATCGGGTTGAGGTTATTCCAGAAGAGGCATTACCAGCAATTCAGATGGAATCTCACCCAACTGATATTGCTTCTTTTAATGGGGGTAATGGAGGGCATTCCCCTGCTGAGGAAGAAGTTGTAAATGCGCTTCAATCAGGCTACTCGCCTTTCTATAGCGAAGCTTTGCAGGACGCTGATTGGGGTTCAGGGTTGACTGCGGCTTCAGAGTCGGACTCTTACAACCAGTACCAAACCTGCCGCATTAGAGTTCCTCATCTGAAAAGACGATTGTTTGCTGTACTCGTTCAGGGAAAGTACTTCAGTCTTTTTAGATCTGGCATGGCTCAGGAGAGCGCTTTAGAAATTGCAGCAAAATTAGAGCATAGAGGCGACAAGCCGATTGTGACGCAGACTCACAATGGCTACGCAGTCTGGATTTGGCAAGCTGAAGCCATTGTCGATGAAGTAACGGCATAGGCTGCACTGACTCATAGCAAACTGATGTTAATTGAAATTGAAATAAGGCGGGCGATCGCACCATGAAGGCTGGCGAACTTTTACAGCGATATGCAGCAGGACAACGAGAATTTAACAGCGTGACCTTGAGCTGCATTAGCTTAAGCAACGCTAACCTGCAGGGAAGCGACTTTTGGAATGCAAACTTGAGTGAAGCAAACCTAAACAATACCAGCTTTAAAAGAGCCAGCTTGCGAGAGGCGGTTCTAGACGAAGCAAATCTGAATGGCGCAGATTTGAGTCAGGCAGATTTAAGGGAAGCAAAATTAAGCTGTGCTATCCTCTACGACGTGACGCTCAACGGCGCACTTTACGATGAAGTAACTCAGTTTCCGCCAGAGTTTGACCCTGCTGATGCTGGGGCTTATTTGCTTGCACCCCAAGCTGCCTTAGCCACCGCCGATTTGAGCGGCAGAGACTTGAGTGGCGTAGATCTCAGTCAGGCAAACTTGACGGAAGCTAACTTGAGTCAGGCAAATCTGTTTGGCGGTGATTTAAGTGGCGCTAAATTAGTTGGCACAAATCTGACAGCAGCCGACTTGAGCGAGGCGACCCTAGCTGAGGCAAACCTCAGTAACGCAAATTTGCAGCAAGCTGATCTGACTAGAGCCGACCTGCGAAAAGCGATTTTGTTAGGGGCAGACCTGCGGACAGAATGCCAGAAGGCAAACTTGCAGGGCGCACTGTGTGATGACACGACCCAATTTCCTGAAGAATTTGACCCTGCTGCTGCAGGAATGTGTGTCCTTAAAGCAGGCGCAGATTTACGCGGTGTTAACTTGAGTGGTTTTAAGCTGGGTGGGGTGGATTTGAGTGGCGCAAACCTGAGCGGTGCCAATCTAGCTGAAGCCGATCTCTGGGGAGCAAATCTGGAAGAGGCTGATCTGACGGGCGCAAATCTAGTTAAAGCGAACCTTTGGGGCGCAAATCTGACCAGAGCCAACTTAACGGACACAGATTTAACGGATGCTAGCCTGAGCGAAGCAGATTTGACGGGGACAATTTTGCAGCAGGATGAGGGCGTGGAGGTGGTGGAGTGATGCGTGTCTCCGCTGCCCATCACTCCATTACGCAGAAAGTCTACTGAAGGAATTCCCCAATCCGAGGCGGTGCATCTGTTTTGCGTTCTTCGGGAAATTCGTACTCGACTTCGGTGGGTGGTTCGGGAACTAGGACGTAGCGGTTGCCCCAGCCACCGTTGAGGTCTTCGGGACGAGTGGGGGGTGGGGTAGTTGCGCCCGTGGGAAGGGCGATCGCCTCTACCCTAACTGCCTGGATATACTGCTCCCCTTCTGCAGTAGTGCGGACAATATTGCTGGCAAATTCCAAGTTGCGTTGGGCTAGGCGTTGTTCTAGCTGGGTTAGCGTTTCCAGTGGAGCCAGCGTTGCCAAAAAGATTACTTTTCCGTCTGGCTCAAAGGTCATGTCTAGGCGCGACTGCTCTAGCTGCCAGGTTTCCTGATAGCGACCGTCGGGGGCGACTTCCCAAAGGCTTAACTCAGCTTGCCAGGTGTCACTTCCCGTTTTGACGGACTCGTAGGCTAACAGCGAATAAACCGGGTTAGGGTCGGCAGCGATCGCCCCCTTTGGAGCAAGCAACCGCACAGCCGCAACCGTGATCTCAGTATCTTTGGGCAAGTCAGTGTTTCCGGCGATCGTATAGACCCCATTGGGTTGGGCTGTCACCGTGCGAATATCAAGGCTGACATCCCCTCGCTGAACGGGCAGCTTGATTTGAGTGCAACTTGTGGCTAGCATTAGCACCAGCGCCAGAGTCAGCCAACTTTGAGCAACCCGTTTAAGTCGGGCATTGGGTCTGAGCTGATGAATCAGCCGTTGGGTCAAAGAGCAGAAGGATTGAGCAACCATAAGAAGCAAGAATTCAATAAAAACGCTTAAAGGGAACTTACGCAGTCTTTCAAGTTTCTACTTAGTAAGTCCTAGTGCTAGATAGGCTTATTTTTTAATAAATTCTTGAAGTAAATTAAAAAACAGGCTGCTTCACTCAATATTCTTATTTTCATATTAATTCTAATTTTTAACACAGCTCTAGTTAATCAATTGCAGGGCAATGTAGGAACTCGAATGAATTGTGAAAAACCTGCCTTAAAAAGAGTATTTTCTTAGGAATTGCTAATCTTGAAAATGATTTAGAACTACCACAGCAAGCACAAGAAATATTTGAATGAGCGTTGGATTAGGATTTTGACTCAATGTTAGCGATCGTCATTAGCCTAAAATTAACAAGCTACAAAGCACTATCTGGCAAGTCTTTATCAGTCTAAAGAAATTCACAAAACGCTTTTGGACAGGAGTAAAATCCATTATTCAGTTGATGAGAGTGAAAACAGGATCTTTTTCAAAGAAGTTATGATTTTTAGCCTCAAAATGATTAGCCATAGCTCAAACTTAAATTAATCTTCTACAAAGAAAATCCTGATTGAAAGAATAATATTCTTGCTGAAGAAGTTCGCGTCATCTTTATATAAGTTCGGAATTTCCTTTATTCTTTTTTCAAAAACATGGGCTATAAAAGTGATTAGATAAAAGCCTTGCGGCGACTATGCATCTTACCTGACTATTTCTATTCGTTCGGTAATTCGACAGGTGAATGATGTGCATCTCCTTCAAAATTTTGGCTGAAAGAAGCTTTTAGAAGCGACTACACGCATCAAGACGATTGCTTCGTCCTCTTTATTCTTTTTTTACCTGAAATTTCTCCACATCCAGGAGCGTTATGGGAAACGGGCAGGAGGCGAAATTTTTCAGTTGGCATCACAAGGCAGAGCTTTTTAAGAGGATGGCTTGTTCCTAGCAGGTTCAGCTTTGTTCTCAGTGTCTTTTGGCTTCCTGGTTTTGCAGCTTGATGCGTCGGTTCTGTTGTAGCGATCGCCATTAATTCACTCACGACAGGCGCTTGATTTTGCCTGCCATTTAATTCGGCATGTCTATTTTTAGGGTTGCCGTGTGCCCCCTGGTAGGAAATATGAATGTAAACGCTACTGATGCCAGTTCAACTCAAGTCACCCCACGGCGAACCGACTGGCGCAATTCTTTGCTTTGGAGCAGTGCTGTTCTAGCCAGCAGTTTCGTGTTGCTGCTGGAATCGAGTCTGGCTGCCGCAGCGCAGGCTGATATATCGGTTGGCGATCGCTCCGCAGTTCCTTCTCGTGAACTGGAACCTGTTGCCGAAATCGACTCAGAGGCGATCGCTTGGCAGGAAGCCTCTATTCGCGTGACTGCTGCTACGTCTACCCAACCGTCCGAAAAGCCCCAAAGCAGCTTGCAGGTAATCGAAGCCGTAACGGAATCGGTTGAAGCATCCTCTGCTGAAGTACTGTCGGCTGAAGCATTACATGCTGAGTCAGTATCATCGACACCCCTGGTAGATCCTTTGGACGAAGGGCAGCAAATCATCGGGGCAGAAGATGAAGCGGGGGAAAGTTCTCAAAGCCTTTCGTTGGCTCAGTCACAGTTAGAAGCGGAGTCAGGAGCGGTAGATGCATCCCCGACTTCCCTTGAACTGAGCAGGCTGCACACTGAAACTATTCGTCACTTCAGCATTGAGTTCATTGATGCGGAGACGGATGATGCGGAGACGGGTGCGAAGACGAGCAACGTTGAAAGAACTGAAACTGAATCAGATTATTCTGAACCAGAACACACGGAACCAGACCCTGCTGAAGCTATAGAGTTTGGAGAAGCCAGTGCCGAGGAGATATCTGAGACGGCAGCAACTTCTTTGCGTATCCCCTCCGTAATAGATAGCACGGCGAATGATTGGTCACAAGTTTTGACCGCGTTACAGACGGAATTCTTTACATCAGATAGTGAAACAGTTTCAGTTTCTTCATCTTCTAATGAAACGGGTGAGCTGACGAGAATTTTGGCTTCGCTAGAGGCAGAATTTTTTAACTCTGAGAGTGAGCCGAATACGAATATAGCTCTGGATGAGCCGGAGCTGGCTCAAGTTGAAGAGTATCAGTTTACACCTGAGGAATTATTAGGATCTGAGGCGATCGCCCCTGGTGTAACTGTGCGTGATCCGATTGTGATTGCGCTGAATTCAGGAGTGGAAACGATCGCCTGGACGGGGGCAGAAGCTGAACCAGGCTGGCAACCGCTGATGTGGGATTGCGACACTGCGGACTGCTATGAGTTGAGCGAGGTTGATTTGGCTTCGCTACCAGAGTTGCAGTTGGTTCAAACCTCATCTGAAGTGGCTGAGGAATCAACCCCTGATCCGATTCTTATTGGACAGGCTGAGTCGGAGGATGAAGCCGCTACGTCTGGAAGTGCGCTAGTCCTGGGTGCGCCCTACATTCAGCTTCAGGGGGCATATGTGCTGCAAGGCGATGAGTCTTCGGCGCGGGCGCGAGCGACGGTGCTATATCCCTCCAGTCCTAATTTGCTGTTTGGCGCAACGGTAGACCTGGCGGGCGGTGAAGCATTTGGCAACGCGGACGGATTTGGGCTGGAACTGAACGAGCTATACGCTACGTTTTTGCCACCTGGAACGTCGGGGCTGCGGTTTACAGCAGGGTTAATGGATTTAACCTCCTACTTTGACCGCAACAGTTTTGCCAAAGATGTGGTGACTCACTTCTTCAATCCAGTCTTTCAAACGAATCCGGCATTGAGTGCGGCAGGGTTGTCTTCGCGGATTGGAGCAATGGCAACCTGGAACCCAACCGATAACGTGGACGTGAGAGCTACTGTTTTTTCCTCCAATCGTGACCTGAGCGAATTTGCCCTGGATGCGTTTGCTGGAGAAGTGGGTTTTCGGGCTGGCAATCTGATTTTGCGCGGCACCTACATTTCGGCAGAAGATCCGGGCAGCGGCGACGGCTTTGAAGAGATTTTTGGCATCGATCGCGGTGACGCATTTGGCGTGCAGGAGGGCGATCGCGAAGAAGCCTTTGGACTCAACGCCGAATATTTCATTCCCGATATCAACCTGGGGCTGTTTGCCCGCTATGGACACTACACCAACCAGGATGTAGACGAAAGCGCCAACACTTACAGCTTTGGGATAAATCTGCTGGACTTGTTCATGCCAGACGATCGGCTCGGACTAGCCTACGGTCGGGGTTTGTCAAACGATGAACTTCGGCGCGATCGCGACGACGAGTCGCCTGATGTCCTGGAATTATTTTACGACTTCCGACTTTCGCCCAACCTGCGAGCGGGGGCAACGATTCAACAGCGAAATGAATTCTCAGAGACTGTGTTCGGATTCCGGGTTCGAGCTGACCTGGATGTAACAGGACTAGGGAGGCAGTTTTAATGAGGCGACGCATGGAATTTCTCATACGGGGTAGTCAGGTGCTGCAACACACGCTACTAGGGTTGATGCTACTGGGGACATCGGCGGGAATGTTGTTGTCTCCGATTGGTTTAGGAATTTTGGCAGTGCAAGCGCAGACGGTGCCTGCGGCAGTGAGTCGGGGCTATACGCTGCTAGAGCAAGGCTGGGTCGATGATGCGATCGCCGCCTTTCGACAAGCTTTGCAGCGCTATCCTGATTCACTGGACGCAAGACTGGGATTGGCGATCGCTTATCAGCGAGCCGGACAGGATGAAAATGCTTGGAATACCTACCGTCAGGTTTTAACTCAAGACCCAACAAACCGCCGCGCCCTAGAAGCTGTGGGACTGCTGGGCGGCTATCGTTCAGAGTGGCAGACAGGCGGCATCGAAGCGCTGACCACCCTACTCAACCTTGACCCGAATAACCAAAACGCCAGAGCGCAGCGGGCGCTGCTGTTGGGCTACCAGGGACGTTACAGCGAATCGCTAGCAGACTACCAAATTGCGCTAGCAAACAATCCCTCAGCCGAGACGATTTTGGGCGCGGCTCAAATCTACACCTACAGCGGCAACTACAGCCAGGGGTTGGCGCTATTTCAACGCTATCAGGCAACCGGGGAAACGATTCCGAATACGGCTATTACAGCCTATGCGTCGACGCTTCAGGAAACGGGAAATCCGGCTGAGGCAGTACGGGTATTAGAATCCCGGCTACGACAGTTTGATCGCCTGGACGCAACGGCAATTCAGATTCGGGCAGCACTGGCGATCGCCCATCAAGCCAACCAAAACCCAGAAGCGGCTCTGGCAACCCTGGAACCGTTACGCGACGCCGAAGGCGCAACCTTGCCGCTAGCACGGGCACTCAGCACGATTGGTAGAGAGTCGGGCAATGCTCAGCTGTATGAAGAGGCGATCGCCCTTTACCGTCGAGTGCTTCAGCAAACGAGCAATCCATCTCCGGGGCTGGTAACTGAGGTGGCAGATGTCTTGAGCGAGTCACCCACCTCTCAGGCAGAGGCACTGCGGCTCTATCAACAGCTTGCCACTCAACAGCCCAATAACCTGGGCCTGCGGGTGAAGCGATCGGTCTTGGAGCGGCAGCTTGGAGAAATTTCTAGCGCTCAGCTTCAGCAAGAGCTTCAGTCTGTTTTACAGGCGAGTGATGGGGAGATTGAGAGACGGGCGATCGCCCAGTCTCTAATTCGCCTCGACCCGCCCGACCCAGAACTCTTGCCGATTTACCAGAACTTGCTTCAGTCCAATGTGGACGTTCCCTTCTTAAACTTCCGAGTTGCTCAAATTTTGATTCAGCAAGGCAACTATGCAGCGGCAAGGGAAGCCCTAACTGCTTATGGTGCGACTTCCGTTGGTTCTCAAGATCTGGCAGCAGAATTGCTGTTAGCAGACATCGAGCGGCGCGAAGGAAACCTGGAAGCCAGTGCCAGCCGCTATGAGGCACTGATTGCCCGCAATCCTGAAGACCAAATTCTCACTGCTTCCCTGCGCGGGTTGGCGGGCATTCGGTTGGTGCAAAATCGTCCAGAGGAAGCCCTAGCATTCTACGACCAGCTTCTAGCCAGAAATCCCAATGACCTGCAAACCCAACTCGGTCGAGCCAGTCTGGCTTACCAGATTGAGCAGATTTCCCAATCGGAAGCCGAAGCCGTTCTAGAGCGTTGGCTAGCAGCCCGTCCCGCTACCGATACGCCGCCAGAGCTGTTTAGCCTAGTAGGAGCTTTGCCGCCCAGTCCACAGCGAGAACGGCTTTATGAGGCGCTGCTAACCGTTAACCCCGATGACATTGGCGTGAATCGTCGGTTGGTGCAGGTCTTGGCACTGCGCGATCCCGAACGGGCTCAAGCACAAGTTGATCGGGTTCTGTCGCGCAATCCCGATGACATCAACGGCTATTTCCTCCAGGGCGAACTGGCTCAGGTTTTAGGCAATTTAGATGTGGCTAGTCAAGCCTACCGTGAAGTGCTAAATCGCCAACCCGAAAACACCGATGCTCTAGCTGCTTTAGGTGGAATTCGGTTTCAACAGCAGCGCTACACGGAGGCAACCATGCTCTATGCAAGAGTGCTGACTCTTAAGCCAAATGATTGGGAAACGCGCCGCATCTTGGCGGAACTCAGCGTTGCCCAAGATCGTCCAATGGCAGCACTTCAACAGCTTCGACGCTTGCAGCAAGAGCGTCTGGTAGCAGGCAATCCCGACGCTGACCTGGACGACCGAATCGAGCAGATTCAGTTAGATCTGATGCGACGACGAGGATTTCAGCCTGCGTGGGAGCGGTATTAGAAAGGACGAGGGATAAAGGATGAAAATTCTTAACCCCTAGCCTCCAACCCCTAGCCTCCAGCCTCTCTTGAACTTGACAGGTTTTGCAGAATGTTGCTGTATTTTTCCTTCCAAACCCCATTTCTAGCTGCGCTGCGAATTTTGTCAACTGTCTCTCAAGTGTTGTTGGGGCTAACAGGACGGTGGCGCACTAAAGCTGCGCGGCGATCGCTCCTCGGTCTAATGGCGCTGCTCTTGAGTCTGACAGCAGGCTGCTGGAAGCCGTCTCAGGCAGAAGTACCCGTGTGTTTGCAGGATGTAGTAGGGCAACAGCCTTCTGACATTCAGGCAAGTACGCCAAATACACTATCGTTACCGTTTCGGGCTGAAAATTTGCCGCTGTTGCAGGAAAGCTGGATTGCTTATCGCCAGCGATTCATTCAGGAAGATGGGCGAGTGATTGACCGAGAAGATGGCGATCGCTCCACCTCTGAGGGACAAGCCTACGCGATGCTGCGAGCGGTGCTAATCAATGACCCTGGCACCTTTGTGAAAACGCTGAACTGGGCAGAGCAAAATTTGATTCGCAAGGGGGAGGGCGATCGCCTCGATCAGCTTTGGGCCTGGAAATGGGGTCGCAATTCTAGTGGGCAATGGACGACGATCGATGCCAACTTTGCCAGCGATGCTGATATTGATGCCGCTACCGCCCTGATTTTTGCGGCTCGTCGCTGGAGTTGCCCAGAATATTTGGAGTTAGCAAAAGTCAAACTAACCGACATTTGGAACTATTCAACTGCCGAGTTGGCTAACGGTCGGGTTTTGCTGCCCGGACCCGCTGAGGCATTTTGGAGTCAGCCAGATACGCTAATTCTCAACCCTTCTTACTTTGCGCCTTATGCCTTTCGCCTGTTCGCTCAGGTTGACCCAGAACATGACTGGATGAGCCTGGTAGACAGCAGCTACCAGCTTTTAGAAGCGTCGTCTGATGTTTCGGCGGTTGGGTTGCCGAGTGACTGGATTTCGCTCAATCCGCAAACGGCAGAACTCTCCCCAGTCGGCGATTCTAACCTGCAAAGTCAGTACGGCTTTGATGCTTATCGGGTGTGGTGGCGAGTGGCGCTAGATGCAGCCTGGTTTCAAGAACCGCAGGCAGAGCAATTTCTGCGCCAACATTTGGCGTACTTAGAACGGTTTTGGCAGGACGGACAGCAGATTCCTGCCCGATTTGACATGCAGGGAAGGGCGATCGCCGACTACGAAGCGACAGCCCAGTACGCCACGCTTTACCCAGCGTTTGCTTTAACGGAACCGCAAATCGCTGAGCAAATCTACCAGCAAAAGTTAGTGCCGCAATATCGGCAAGGCTTTTGGGACAACAGTTCCGCCTATTACACGCAAAATCTTGCCTGGTTTGGGTTACTACCTCCTGTCTCTCCTTCTGCACAGTTGATGCAAGCATCTAGTTCATGAAACACGACCTACATTCACCAACCCCTAACCGTCAATCTTCTCGACGGCGATCGCGCTCCTCTTCCCATCGACGCGATCGCCCCCTCTGGGCTTTTGCTGGAATGCTGCTGCTCAGTTGCGGCTTGCTTTTGGGGTGGGCTATTCTCCCGGCACCCGCTCAGACTGAGGCTCCAATTCCTACAGAGGAGTCAGGAGCGCCCCAGCCGGATCTGTCCCGCTCTGAATTTGCCCTGCCTGATCCTCCCGCTGCTCCGCCTACCGTTGCCCCTGAAGCGGCTGGACAATATGTACTGGAGTTTAACCGCAGCCCCATTGTGGGAAATCGGTTACGGATGGAGGGCATTTACGATGAGCGGCGGCTGAGGTTTACCCGTCCGCGTAACTGGGAACCCAAATCCGTGCAGATTTCGCTGCGGTTTCGGCACTCGGCAGCGCTCTATGCCACTCGCTCAAATCTGACGGTGCTGGTCAACGGTACGAGCATTGGCAGCGTGCCGCTGAACAAACCTCAGGGCGAGATTGGCAATGTCGTGTTTGATGTGCCGCCAGGAGCCATTAAGGATTACAACGAGGTGGTGCTGGCAGCGCTGCAAAACAATTCACCAACTTGTACCCAAGACCCATTTGATCCGTCGCTGTGGACGGAGATTCTGCCCGATTCCAAGCTGGTGTTTAACTTCCAGCCGAAGGCGATCGCCCTCGACTTTCACCGCTATCCCTATCCGGTATTTGACGACCTCAGCCTGGAACCCAATCAGGTCGCCTACCTTCAGCCCAACGAGATTGATGAAACCTGGTTGACCGCCACCAGTCGCCTGCACACCTCTCTGGGGCGGCTAGCAGAATTTCGTCCGCTAGACACGCGGATTGTTGAAGCGATCGATCAAGTGGCAGGACGTGAACGGCTAATCGTGATTGGAACTCCTGCCATTCAGCCTGATCTGTCATCTCTGGATTTGCCGCTGTCTTTGGGCAGTGGTCGATTTTTAGATGCAGAACAGCAGCCTTTTCCGGGCGATGTTGGTTTACTGATGCTGACCACGACTCCTGATGGGGCAGCTCCCGTGCTGGTTGCGACGGGCAACGGGGCTGAAGGAGTCGCCAAGGCAGTTCAATTCCTGGTGCAGCCAGGAGATCGGCAGATCGGCACGGGTAATCTTGTGATCGTTGATCAAATCGATCAGGTCGAAACACCTGATCCGCGTGCATGGCAAGGCTATTTGCCACTAGAAAATTCCTTTAAGCTGAGCGACCTGCGTACCTTTGACGAGCAAGCGTATGGTGATGTAACGGTGCGGGGTTCCCATTCCCCCAGCCTGGAATTGGACTTTCGGGCACTGCCCGATGACCAGTTTTCGCCGGGCAACACGATGACGCTGCGCTATAGCTACGGGCCGCAGATCAATCCGCTGACCTCCCTGGTGGAAGTGGAACTTGACAACGTTGTGATCACTGGAAAACGCCTCACTTCAGTGAGTGGTGGCGATCGCGAAACGCTGAAAGTAACGCTACCCGAAGACCGAATTAAGCCAAATTCGCGAATCCAAGTGAATTTTCGGCTCGATCCGCGAGAACGCCGTTCCTGTAGCCGTGTGACTGACCAGCAGCTTTGGAGTACGATTCACTCCGACACCGAATTTAAGCTGAATCGCGAACAGGTGGTGCGGCTGCCTGACCTGGAACTGTTGCGGGCAGGTTACCCGTTTGCAGCGCCGCAGGATTTGTCGAGTACGGCGATCGCCATGCCCGAAAACCCAGCTCAGTCTGACCTACTGCTGCTGCTAGAGGTGAGTGAGCGTCTAGGTAGACTCAGCCGTGCCGAATCGGTGAAGTTGGATGTCTACCGCGCTAGCAAGTTGCCAGTTGAGCAGCGAGACAGCCGCCACATTATTGCGATCGGCACCGAAGCACAGTTTCCATTGCCCGAAGCGTTTGAGCAAGGAGATGGCTTTGCCCTGCGAGATCTATTTTCCCGTCACTGGGGGCAAAAGCAGATTCAAACCCTGCCCGACCAGGAAGGATTGGTCAAGCAAATCATTTCACCCTGGAATCAAGAGCGGGTCATGCTGGCGCTGAGTGCCCAAACTGATGAAGGCTTGCAGCAGGTGCGCGACCTGATCAGCCAGGACAATCTGTTCTTTCAGCTACAGGGTGACACAGTGCTGATTGCGGCAAACGAACCTGACCCTTCACCCTACGACCCCAACGCTTACTCGCTGGAATTTTTGCAGCAGTCTTCTCAACGGCAGCTTGCATCGGCTAACCTTTCTAGCCGAATTGCAGCGGTGCTGCGCGGCAACTGGTTTGTATTGGCTCCCGGCATCGTGGCAGCGTCACTGGTGCTGTATGGGGTGATTCAACTCTACTTAAAGCGGCTCACGGGGCAGGAATAAATGGTTAGTCCTTCTAAGACTCGAACGCAGCGACGGTGGATTCGCGAAGGAGTGCCTTCTAACTCAGAATGGCTGGCAACGCTGCTGGTCGATCGCCTGCCGCACACGTTTGACCACGTGCTGAAGTGGCTAAACCGACGGCAGTTGGTGATCCTGCTAGGGTCACTGTTGATGATGTGTCTGCCGCTGATAACGGTGCGCCCCAGCATTTGGCAGCAGGGCTTAATTGCAGTGCTGCTAATTTTTGTGGGGCGATCGGTACTGCGAATGGAAGACCAGCGCAGTGACACTCACAGCAGCGAGTATCTGCACCTATTTCTAATTGTGCTGAGCGTGGTGACGACGATGCGGTATTTCTATTACCGCACCAGCTATACGCTCAACTTTGATGGTGTAGTGAATGGCATATTTTGTCTGTTGCTGTATGCGGCAGAGATGTATGCGATCGCCACCCTCATGCTGGCCTATTTTCAGACTTTGAAGATTCGTGAGCGCCAGCCCATCGATCTATCGACCTTACCCCACGATGATTGGCTCAAGGTTGATATATACATCCCTACTTACAACGAAGAAGTCGAGATTGTCCGCAAAACGGCTTTAGGCGCACTGGCAACTGATTATCCTTACGACAAAAAGCACGTTTACATTCTGGATGACGGTCGGGCAGAAAAGTATCGCGATCGCCGCGAACAGCTTCGCCAAATGTGCGATGAACTGGGCTGCACCCTGCTGACACGCGATAACAACGACCACGCCAAAGCTGGAAACATCAACACCGCCTTGCCGAGAACCGATGGGGATCTGGTGCTGATTTTGGACTGTGACCACATTCCGGTTCGCAGCTTTTTGCAAGAAACCGTCGGCTTCTTCATCGTTGACCCTAAAGTAGCGATGGTGCAAACGCCACACTGGTTCTACAATCCTGACCCGTTTGAGCGCAACCTGATGACCGAGGGACGTGTGCCCGTCGGCAACGAACTGTTCTATAAAGTGCTGCAAAAAGGTAACGATTTTTGGAATGCGGCTTTCTTTTGCGGTTCAGCAGCCGTGATTCGGCGGGAATACGTGCTCGGCATCGGCGGCATCGCTACCGAAACCGTTACCGAAGACTGCCACACTTCCCTGCGGCTGCACTCCCAGGGCTATGAAACGGTCTATTACGACAAGATCATGGTGGCAGGACTCGCACCTGAAAAATTCTCCTCCTACGTCGGTCAGCAGGTGCGCTGGGCGCGGGGAATGGCGCAGATTTTGCGAATCGAGAATCCAATGGTCAACCGCAAGTTAAATCTGCGGCTAGCGCAGCGGGTGTGCTATTTCAGCGCTACATCACACTTCTTTTTTGGCTTTCCGCGTTTGATGTACGCGATCGCCCCCAACCTGTTCCTCCTCTTCGGCATCAACTCTGTTAAAGGCTTAGGACTAGAAACGCTGTTCTATGCTTTGCCCCACATCGTTTTGTCGATGCAGGCAAACCACATTCCCTACAAACACGTTCGCTTTTCCTTCTGGAACGAGATTTACGAGTTTGCCATGTCTTTTCAGGCAGGCATCGTTACCCTGCTGGCGCTAATCAACCCCAAGCTGGGCAAATTCAACGTGACCGACAAAGGGCTAACTGTTGAGGAGCGCAGCTTTGACCTGGATTCTGTGCGTTACCTGGTGATTCTAGGCGCAATTACCGCTGCGTCGCTGGTCGCCGTTCCGTTTTGGCTGGTGCTGAGTCCGCAAGATACGCAAGCTGTGCTGATCAACACGCTCTGGTGTGTATTTAACCTGCTGCTGGTGATGGCAGCCTGCCTGGTTGCCTTTGAGCAACCCCAACTGCGCCGCGCTCACCGTCTACCCCGCCGATTAGCCGTCGTGATTCACGGCGATAACCAAAGTTGGGTCGGCGAAACGGTAAACGTAAGTGAAACTGGAGCGCAAGTGCTGTTAGATGTTTGGCCCAACGTCCCTGATGAAATTCGGATCGAGCTGATTGGGGATTATGGGGCGCGGGTGCTGCTAGATGCCCATATTATTCGAGCGATCGCCACTGACAAACTGCAAACTCTACTCGCCCTCGACTTTGTCAACGTCAGCCAAACTCAACTGGATGACCTCTCAGTCGTCATCTACTCAGACGTAAAAGAATGGTATTCCCAGAAGCGAAATGAGGCAGACAACCCAATTCAGTCGCTCAAATTCATTGCCACCAGCATACAGCGGGTATACCGTGAGTTTCGCCCCGAAGTTGGGATGAAGGTACGCAAGCAAGTCCGGGCTGACGCTCAGCTTTTCTGGGAGGACTGGGAAGGCACATCCTACACTGCCAAAGTCACCGAAATGGGTACGCGAGACATTCGGCTGGAGCTAGAAGGAGACCTGCTACATCTGGAAACGATGGAGCAAACCAAACCGATGATTGGATTGCTGATCAGCAGCGACACTAACGATTTTGCACCCCAAAGTCTGTTAGCCCAAGTGCAATCTGTTGAAATTCTGAATTTGGTACCCGTTGTCGCATTTCAACCTCCTGGTGCTGACTCAGAAATTAGCTCAGACTATGACACCCCGCCTTTACGAATTGCAATAGAACTATCTTTTCCAGAATCCCTCAATCAACAGCAGCGCACTAAAATTCGAGATTTGCTGCGATCGCTAGAGTAGTAATACCAATTTCAAAAATTAGGGCTACAGATAGAAGGACACCCCGCGCCGTGGGATGTTCTTCTATCTGTTTGGAGAAGCGTTATAAATTCTGGCTCTTGATGAGGGACTACCAAACTTGACCGATAGTTAGGTTTGTCACCTGTCTGTAGTTATTTTTTCCGGCTACGCCTTTTGTGCGATCGCATAAAAGGCAGTTTGTTTTAGCCTAAAGGCGTTGTTGTAACAAAGTTTTAAGCTAATGCAAGTTACTTTTTATTCCCGAAGCATGAGGGCGATCGCCATTCTGCTAGGTGCTGCCGGAGTCGCAGCCGCAGCCAGCGCTCCTCTGCTCGCCCAAACCCAACCCGCACCTGCTCCCGCTGCACCGGGTACGATCACCCCTGGAGCAGTCCCTGGCACAACGGAACCGAGTACAACACCGCCAACTACAGCTCCTAGCCCCGACGCAACTACACCTGCAACAGAACCCCCTGCTGCCCAGCCAGCCCCTGCCCCCGATGCTGCTACGCCTCCAACTTCTAGCAACGCTAGCCTTACCGAGTTGCTGCAACAGGTTTCTACCCAACAAGCTCCTAGCGGTAACTCCTTTAACACTCTGGCACAAGCTGTAGCAGCAGCAGATGTAGCGCCTCTACTGCAAAATGCTGGTGGCCCCGTTACTATCTTTGCGCCCACTGACACTGCCTTTGCAGCATTGCCCGATGGTGCTCTTGAGTTCCTGCTGCGTCCCGAAAACCGCAACCTGCTGAGACAAGTTTTGGCTTATCACGTCGTTCCTGGCGAATTCACTTCCAGCCAGCTTCAGACGGGGGCCATCTCCACCCTCAATGGCGGCATTGCTGTCCGCATCACCCCTGAGCGCATCGTAGTGAATGACGGTAGTGTGATTCGGGCAGATATTCAGGCTAGCAATGGCGTGGTTCATGCCGTTAACCGAGTGTTGCTGCCCCCCCAAATCCGTCAGCAGCTAACAACTGCACTGAACGCGCAGTAATAGAAACTAGAAGAACTAGAGTTTCCTTGAGGGCGAAGCATTTGGGCAGCAATTCCCGACTCACTTTAGAGTCTGCCTGACAGATGCTTCGCCCCTCCATCTGTAGCCCCTCTTTGGAGGAATATTATTAGTACTACACCAATTTCAGCGAGAAATCCCCACCTGCTGTAGTCCAGAGTGTTGATTTAGAATCAGATCAACGGCTTCGCTCAGGCAGAATGCATTTCAGGTAGTGAGGAATGTAGACTTGAAGACTTTCCTCCTAGTAGTGAACTGCATAGCAACTTTTAAGCGACATAGGAGCATAATTCATGGTGAATAAGGTGCAAAAAACTGACCAGGAATGGCAGCAGCAGTTAACCCCTGAGCAGTTTAAAGTAACCCGCAAAAAAGGGACGGAAAGAGCCTTCACAGGGGAATATCACGACAACAAAAAGCCAGGAATTTATCGCTGTGTTTGCTGTGACGCTGAATTGTTTAGTTCAGACGCAAAATATGACTCTGGCACGGGTTGGCCAAGTTTTTGGGCACCTTCGAAGGAAGACAATATCGGCTACGAAGACGATCGCGCTTTGTTCATGCGTCGAACTGAAGTTCTTTGTGCTCAGTGTGATGCCCACCTGGGTCACGTCTTTGATGATGGACCTCAACCTACAGGACAGCGTTACTGTATGAACTCAGCGGCTTTAAAGTTCGAGCCAAAAAGCTGACCCTAATTTAGGATTCAGAAAAGTAACTTAATGAAAAGCGCACTCTTCCAGGGTGCGCTTTTTGTGGCTGACTGAGGATTGACCTAGAAATAAACCTCGAATTCACTGAGATTCAGAATCGCTATAGAATGAGAAATTCCAACTTAACCTGTCACTCGTTGCAGTATTCAATTCATCCACCCAGCAAATTTATTAAAACTCATTTAGACCAGCTTTTACCAAGTTGGTCTGCCCCAGTTTCGTCAGTATTAATTGTTATTCAACCTTGTGAGCTGGCGTTGGTGGATCGAACGGTTGAAACCGAAATTCATAAATTTCAACTGCGGCAAAAGGTTACTGAACTCGGCGACAAAATCGTCACTCAGCTTCAGCAGGATGGGTATTTTGCAGATTTGTTTGATCCGCGAACAGGGCTGCCCATGTTTTCAGTTTCAGGGCAGCTCCGGTTGGATGATGTGGCAGTGATTCGCTCAACGTTGGGCTACTCCGTGCTAAATCGAGGGGGTTGCCGAACGATTGAGCATCCAATTTGGGGCAGTGCGGTTTATCCTTCCATTCTGGTTACGTCTGCTTGCTCAACAAGCCTGGAACGGGTTGTGAAACTGCATTTAGACAAGCTCGAATGTGCGTAAGGCAATTTTATTGCTCTGCGAGTCTCATATCTTGAAAATAAGCTCCGGGATCTTGAGCAACCCAGCCTAAGTCAGAATTGGAGCGAATTTCAAAATGCAGGTGAGGGTTGGTCGCGACTCCTGTGTTGCCAACCGTGCCAATGCGATCGCCTGCTCTAACGGTTTGACCCACTTCCACGTCGATACTGTCGAGTTGGGCGTAGCGAGTTTGTAAACCCTGACTATGGTTAATCACAACTAGATTGCCGTAATTACCTTGGTTTGACGCAAAGGCAACGGTGCCTTCACCTGCTGCTAGCACGGGTGTTCCTCGGTCAGCAGTCAAGTCTACTCCACCATGAAAGGCAACATTGCCGTTATCAGAGTTGAGCTGCCAGCCATAACCTGTTGAAATAAAGGCAGTTGCAGGCAAAGGATATTCCCTTAACACGCCATCCACTCGTGCGGGCGTACCCGTTGCAGTTTGGTTGGGCGACCAGTTGACACCGGGCACAAAGACAACACGGGGAGCCTCCTGACAGCCATTCACCTCAAACAAAACATCGGCTCGCGTGCCGTACAGTTCTGCCAAATCTTGCCAGGTGCTTCCTGCTGGCACTTCCACTCGGATACCGTTATACGGTGGAACCAAAATCTCAGACCCCACAGGAGCATTCCCATCCCGCAGCACAGGATTCATTCCCATTAGCGTTGCTGGAATCAAGTTATAGCGCTGCGACAAGCTGGTCAAAGTTTCGCCCGCAGCGATGCGATGGCGGGTCACACGAGACAAAGCTGGTTCAGGACAGAGCGTATCGCCTTCAGCCTCAGAGCTAGTTGGAGAAGCAGTTTGCGGCTCAGCTTGTTTGCTTGACGAGTGAGTTAACCGAGCAGCATTCTGATGGGTCTGATAAATCTCTTCAAGTTCTAGAGAATTCTGAATGGCAGAGGTAGGATAAGGAATGCCAAGCGTTGAGCGATCAAGCTTGCCCACGGCAAAGGATTGCCTGAACGAGGCGGCGGGTTCGCCTACTTCGAGCTGATAAGGGTTTGATGCGGCGAGAGATGAGGTAGCCTGTCCTGCCCCGACCAGAGTCAAAAGCCAGAGCAGTGCGGGAAAAGTGAGGCAGCGCGACAAATTCATACTCGAAACCCAAATGAAAACGACAAAGCATTTGCCTCGCTCAAAATGCATCTCTTACGAGTGCGGGTTGAGAGGTCTAAATCACTTCACTGCATTTAGCAGACAGAAGTTCCTCATAAAATTTTGACAAAACTTTTTGGTTATGGGGTTATGTAGTGTGAATTGCGAGTTTCAATTTGGTTAGATTGGAGTCAGCAAAATACTGCCATCGCGGGAATCAACAGCGGGAACTAAGAGTATGGGCTTCTCACTAAAGCAATTGGGCATTTACGCAGCTTTTCTGATTGTCGGAGGAAGTGCAGGCTGGGCGGGCGGCTACTATCTCAATTCAGAAAATCGCTCCGATCGCCCAGAAGCAGTTCCGGCAGCGCTAGAATCTCCGCCTCAAGAAAGCCTCCAGCCGACTGTTCGCATTGTTGAGCGGAATAACCCTAACTTTATTGCTGATGCGGTTGAGCAAGTTGGACCTGCTGTCGTACGAATCGATTCTTCTCGCACGATCGCTAGCCGCGTTCCCGATGCGTTCCAAAATCCTCTCTTGCGCCGCTTTTTTGGAGACGAAGCCCCATCCATGCCGCAAGAACGGACTGAGCAAGGCACTGGATCAGGCTTCATTTTGACCCCAGACGGACGGTTGATGACCAACGCTCACGTTGTAGAGGGGGCAGACACCGTTACAGTCACGCTGAAGGATGGACGCACTTTTGACGGGGAAGTCGTTGGGGTTGACCCGGTGACCGATGTAGCAGTGATTAAAATTGAAGCAACCGAGCTGCCGACAGTGAGAATTGGCAGCTCTCAGAACCTGGTGCCGGGGCAGTGGGCGATCGCCATCGGCAACCCTCTCGGCTTAGACAATACCGTCACTGCTGGCATCATCAGCGCTACAGAGCGGTCTAGCTCTCAGGTTGGCGTTGACAAGCGAGTCAGGTTTATCCAGACCGATGCAGCAATTAATCCTGGTAACTCTGGTGGTCCCTTGCTCAATGACCAGGGTGAAGTAATTGGGGTTAACACTGCCATTCGCGCCAATGCTCAAGGGTTAGGGTTCGCCATCCCGATCGAGACAGCCCAACGAATTGCAGACCAGCTCTTCGCCAATGGTGAAGTTCAGCATCCCTACCTGGGCATTCAAATGGTGGACTTGACCCCAGAGCTGAAAGAACGGATCAGCCAGGAAGAAGGGCTTGCTTTAGATGCCAATCTTGAAAAGGGGGTACTCATCATCGAGGTGATGCAGGATACTCCAGCCGCCCAGGCAGGTTTACAGCAAGGAGACGTGATTTTGAAGGTGAACGATACGTCTGTAGAAACGGCTGTAGATGTTCAAGACCAGGTTGAGACTAGCAGCGTTGGAGAAGTTCTGGAGCTAGAAATCAATCGGAATGGTCAAGTTCAAACCATTCAAGTGCGTCCAAGTGCGTTTCCGGCTGACCAGCTTGGCTAGGACGGGTAGAACGCTGAGATTCACGGATCGCTGTAGCTGTACAGGCTAGAACAAAAAAGCGGGGAGAAGAGTAAATTTCCCCGCTTTCCTTGTTGTTGAATCTTCAACGGAGACTGCACATCGCATAAGCGAACAAAAGCTATCGTAGAGCCGCGTGCGTGACTCCGGTAGGCTCTCAGAACAAAATCTTAGATATGCTTCAATCTCGCTAGCTTCGCTTAGAACAGAGAATCAGAGGAAGATTCCCCATTGCCAGATTCACGATGTAGCGAGAGCGAGCTGCTGATGCTGTCTTCTAGCTCCATACGCTGCTCCATGCGGCGCAGGAAATAGCCTGTCATCATTGCAGATGCTAGTAGTCCGGCTAAGTTTTCGCGGTCAGTAGTAATTTGGACGTTGAATGTTTCTGATGGCAAAACTCCTACTAGTCCCTGGACGTTCTGAGAAATAATCTGCTTAATCTCAGGGCTGACGGACTTTGCAACTCTTGCCAAAACTTCAGGCGACTGATGCTGGAGATACTTCAGAAGTTGATTCGCTTGGCTCTCTTCGGCACTGCCACTGAAAAAATTGGCGTTGTCAGGGTTAAAAACCATGGAGACCGTAAATGTCAGGTTTACTTTTGATCCATTGTGACACTGATATCTGATACTGTGACCCGTACTTTTGGGGGGAAACAGGGGAGAAATCTAAAATTTAATTTTTTAGCATCAAACCTTGACGGAAAGTTGATATCCACAGCTAGAACAAAAGCGATCGCTTCTATCAACTATGGCTCCGCATTGGCTGCAAAAGCGCTGAGTTTGAGCAGTCTGAGAAGCGGCTTCTGGAGCAGACGCGGATGCAGCAGCTGAACCCATTTTCAGCTCCATGTCTCTCATCCGCATTTGCATTGGATTCATGCTCATCTGCATATCACCCATATTCAAGTTCATGGGTTGCATTGGTTGCATGGATTCCATTGGCGGCATCGGCTTCATTGCTGGTGCAGATGGCTGACTAGCAGTTTGCTGTACCTGGATTTGTTCGGCGTTACTCAGATCAGGGCTATGGCTGAGCGGGCTAACGTGGCTCCCTTGGAGGTGAATCAGGCGATCGCCATCGCTCATAACCAACTTGACCACAATGCCTTGAGCTGTCCGAAACACTTGAGGCGGAGCCGTCAAGCTGCCCTGAAAACTGCTGCTAGATTGTTGCTGCTGCCCCGGACTGCTGCTAGTTAGCGTCAGGACAACTTGCATTCCCTGGTCATCCAGGTAAAGGCTCTGACCCGCAGCTAATTCACAGGAGTAGATCATGGATATTCTGGCAAAGGGCTATAGATTCATTAGAGCAGATTTATTAGAACCTGATTTAAGGGTGGCGATCGCTAACCGCAAAAGAAATCATCTAGTGTAAAAGGGGTATCCGAGGCAAATTTGACTCTGGCAATTCCTACAGCAGTTAATTCCAGCTTGTGCTGAGGCAGGGGATCAACGGTTTGTCGCTGTTCCTGTACATATTGACGTACGCCGGTATCGCTTTGGGCAATCACTTTACCATCAGCGTCAAATGCAGTGAGCCTAACTTGTTTGGTACCTGTAACAAAAGCGCCAACGGTTTGGGTTGCGCGATAGAGATAAATATCAAAACTCAGCCCGTTGGTCATAGGCATGAGTACGACTGAGCCAGAACGATGCCGAAAGGCGGGGTTAGAAGGCTGAAGGGCGATCGCTCCAGCAAACTTGATCCCTAATCCTGAATACTGGTCTCGGACTTGCTCAAAGGCTGATAAATCTTCAAAGTCGAGTTCAACACGGCCAAGTTGCAGGGGTTGAGCGGGTTCAGGCTGGATTAAACCAATCGAAACCGTAGGGCAATGCAACCGACTGATTAAGTTGGACTGGGGGGTGTGTGAGGGCGGCATAATCAAACTCTCAACGTCCAAATTGAGCTTCCTATCGAGGCTATACAGAGAGCTTTGAGAGGTTTCCGCACCAAATTTCTTTAGCTGTGGCAGTTTAACGATTGGACTCACTAACTTGGGTGAGACCTACATCAAACAACCAAAGCAGTGTCCTGAAATGCCTAGCAGGACAGGCTTTAAGCCATTCTAAAAATACTCACACTCCACTCACACCTATCACAATTTCGTATCTGATGGCGGTCAACAAATCACGCTTTTAGCTTCTGAATGCCTCAACTTAACTCAACTCGTTTACTAGTCTTTTAAGGAGCAAACTGTCTATTTTTTATTGGTGACGAAGGAAAACCGAAATTTGGTTCCTATTTTTTTACGTCTTTGGATACAGATTAAGGCTCAAACAACTTTTCAGCTTCACCAGACTGGACAAAAACTTGCGGGTGCCCGCAAATTTCTATTCAATCCTTAGAGTTGTACAATAGGACGGTTGTATTCTGCGACACGAGCCTTGATTGAGCGTTATACCCTGCCTGAGATGGGCAACTTGTGGACTGAAACGTATAAATTGAAAACCTGGCTACAGGTCGAGATTGCGGTCTGTGAGGCCCAAGCAGAATTGGGCTACATTCCGGCTGAGGCAGTAGAAACGATCAAGGCGAAGGCGGATTTTGACCCCCAACGGGTGTTAGAAATTGAAGCCGAAGTTCGCCATGACATGATCGCGTTTCTGACCAACGTGAATGAGTATGTCGGAGACGTTGGGCGCTACATTCACCTGGGGCTGACCAGTTCTGATGTGCTGGACACCGCGTTGGCGCTGCAATTAGTCGCTAGCCTGGATGTGTTGCTGGGTCAACTGGAGGCATTGATTCAGGCGATTCGCTATCAGGCGCAGCAGCATCGGGATACGGTGATGATTGGGCGATCGCACGGCATTCACGCTGAGCCAATTACCTTTGGGTTTAAGCTGGCTGGTTGGCTGGCAGAGGTGCTACGCCATCGCGACCGCCTCTGTCGTCTGCACGGCCAAATTGCAGTGGGCAAAATTTCGGGAGCGGTGGGTACCTATGCCAATATTGACCCGCAGGTGGAAGCGATCGCCTGTCAAAATTTAGGGCTAGAACCTGACACCGCTTCAACCCAGGTCGTTTCGCGCGATCGCCATGCCGACTTTGTGCAAACGCTGGCGTTAGTAACCGCTTCGATAGAGCGATTTTCAGTCGAAATCCGCAACTTACAACGTACCGATGTCCTGGAGGTGGAAGAATTTTTTGCCAAAGGACAAAAAGGCTCCTCAGCCATGCCTCACAAGCGTAACCCCATTCGCTCTGAGCGCCTAACTGGAATGGCGAGAATTGTTCGAGGACACGCGGTTGCTGCAATCGAGAATATAGCCCTGTGGCACGAGCGAGACATTTCCCATAGCTCTGTTGAGCGAGTCATCTTGCCAGATGCCTGCATTTTGACCCACTACATGTTGGTAGAAATCACCGATCTGGTGAAAAATCTGCTGGTCTACCCGGAAAATATGCAGCGCAACATGAACCGGTACGGCGGTGTAGTTTTCAGTCAAAAGGTTTTGCTTGCTCTGGTCGATAAAGGACTGAGCCGAGAAGAAGCTTATGCGGTCGTTCAATCTTGTGCCCATACTGCTTGGAACACCCCAAGCGGCGATTTTCATGAGTTGATTACACAAAACCCGACCGTCACCGCCCACCTATCAGCTGAAGAAATCGAAGCTTGCTTCGACCCTCAACAGCATCTAAAACATCTAGACACCATTTACCAGCGGTTAAATATTTAGCTTTGCGAGTTAAGGCTAAATCATAGGTATAGAAGCAATTTTCGTACCCATGATTGACCCACCAATTTTACATCTAAACAGAACGTAAAGGAGGATAGAGCTTAGCTCTATCCTCCTTTACGTTCTGGCTTAAACCAACTTCGAGACAGAGCAACAGACGGAAGGGCACTTCCAGTGTGAGGAGACCTTTTCCATCTGTTACCACTTCTCAGAGAAACGGTATTATGCCTGACTCAAGCAACCAGCACCATACTACCTGGACCAATTAAACCCGAATAAATTCAATGTAATCGACCCGCGCGGCCTCTCCGCCCGCAAAAATTCCTTCAAGGTTAATTGTCGAGTTGCGGGAAACACTAATACCGTTGGCGATTTGTCGTTCTACAAACGTCTGAGAAGTCGCAGTAGTGCTACCCAAGTTCTGGTCAAAATTCCAGCTGTCGATCAAGGTATTGTTAATCTTGACTGAAAGCTTAGCTACTCCATCATTCTCATCAAAGTAGCCAACCACAATGTTGTATGTACCAGATGGACCTGTGAATAGTCGAGAAGCTTGACCTGGAGTGCTTTGCTGTCTCACTCGAAGCACTCTTCCACCCGAGGCAGTGGTAACACTTCTTTCAACAAAGTAGGACCCGTCTGAAGTGAAGGTTTCTGCTTCAAACCTCAAGCTTTGAGGGTTAACCTGAATACTCCCCAAGGTAGCCGCCACATTGGTGTTTCCATTATTATCCGCGATCTGATTTGCGACCAGTGACACTTGGTAAGCGCCCGTCTCATCTGCTCCCCAACTGCTTCCACCTGGAGCAGAAATGCGGTAGGTGGCTGTGAGTCCATTAGCACCAGTTTGAGATCCAACGTATTCTGCAAGTTGGTTGTAGCCGTTGGGTCCAGTTACCCGGACATCGTCCGTTCCAAGGGTTGTGGCATCAACAGAACCATTGTCCTGATACGTTACGGTGAACAAGTGATTTTGTGCGCCGCTTTCGATTGTTCTCTCACTACCTAAAAGTCCAATCGGCGGTAGCGCCGCTTCATTCACTGTAAATGAGCGTATTAATCCTGGTTGGACAAAATTACGGGCGATGTCGCTGACCTGGTTGGCGCGTAGGCTGATGCTGTAGGTGCCATAGTCATCTGGATCAAAGCGACTGTCTGGAGCGCTAATGCGGTAGGTCGCCAGGGTGCCAGTGCGCCCCTGTTCAGCGCTGACAAACTGCACGTTGAGTGGAGTTGGGCCGCCAGAGACAGCAAGATCAGCTGAATCGATTCTAGGCAAGCTGATATTGTTTCTATCTCTATAGTTGACGCGTAGGGTGTACTCTCCAGGGCCAGTGATGGCTCCACTAACAAAAGATACAGTTGGAACATCAACCAGGAAGTCCTTTAGCTTGCGTGGGGCGGCAAAAGCTCCAAGTGTATCTTTGACCTGTCGTCCCTGTAGAGAAATTGAGTATCGACCATTCTCATTTGCACTCCAAGCTCTGTCCCGCGCAGTAATGCTGTAGGTTGCGATCGCCCGTGTATTCTTGCTTCCTGCAACAAATTTTGCTGGACTCACCAGTCGAGCAAATTGTCTGAATTTATTTCCAGCGGTAACGAGAATGTTCCTAGATCCAATACTTCTAAGGTTAATACCGTTACTGTCAGCGTAGGTTACAGAAAACGTTTTGGTTGCGCCAGTTGCTCTCTCAATATTAGTCACCGAAACACGTGCTAGAGGACCTGTGTTAGCTCTAGCAGCACTGGAGCGACGCAGATTGGTCGTGGTTGAGGAACTGAGGCTGCTAGCGCGCTCTGTATTGCTGTAGCTGCTTGCAGTTGCTTTTTCAATGGAAGAGCGAATATCGGATGCCATGTACTGGGAACCTACCTTTGCAAGTTATACAAATTCTTGGAGACTAAATTCACCTGTAAGCTTTTGCATAGCAATATTCCGCCTAGCTCCTGGTTAGTGCTTTTACAACTGAGGCACTGTAGGAGAAGACGAGATAACTTGCTTAACTCAGGTGGAAAAATGCTGAAATGCCAACTTTTAAGTCAGCAAAAGTGACACGGGAGACGATGCCCCTGAAACCGTTAATAGAAGACCCACAGCGAACTTACAGCGAATTTTGTTGAGCAGAGTATGACGTAAAGTGAAGAATTTTCTGCCCTTTTCAAAATCACTGGGTTGCCAGTGAAATCACTGTGGGTTTCGTATAAAAAAAGAAAATTTAGCTCGGCATTACGTAACTCCACACGGATGTCGAGTTTTAAGGTAGCCAATCTATACGCACTATTGCTAGGGACAAAAATGTATATTTACTTACTCTTTACGTCTCACCCGTTTTAGCTCTCTTACGTATGAAGCATGAGTGAAGAGATCTGGCTGTAACCTAAGTCTAGACAGCCATTGCAGATTACTCAGGTGTGGAGGCTGGAGTCTCTTCGGGCGAGGGGGCGGGAGCGGGAGCGGGCGAAGACTGACTCGGAGAATCTTCAGTCAGGGGTGGAGGAAGTTCTTCTACTCCTCCAGCCGCAAGTTGGTTAATCTGGTCTTTGTATTGGGCGGGAGCTAGAGAGGCAGCGGTGGTAAACAGGGGTTGTGCTTCAGTATCTTTGCCTTGAGCTTGCAGCACCAACGCTTTTGCTAATACTGGGCGAAAGTCCTGACGATCGCTTTGAATTGCCTGTTCGTAGACCGCGATCGCCTCATTGTAGCGATCGCTCTCTGCGTAGACCTGCCCCAACAACAGCCGCACCGAAGTTAAGTCAACACTACCGGCTTGAATTTGATTCGCCTGATTTGCGTTCCGCAGGGTGTCCTGCAACAAACCAATTGCGGCCTCCGGGCGCTCTTGCTCAATCAATAGAGCGGCAAGCCCCTGGAGGGCATAGATATTTCCGGGTTGGGTTGTCAAAATGCTGCGATAGGCTTGGGCGGCTCCTTCGCGATCGCCAACCTGCTGCTTTGCCTGTGCCAGCAAAATCGTATATTCGGGTTGAGTTGGGTTGAGCTCTGCAAGTTTCTCCAGCGGGGCGATCGTTCCCTCAACATCACCTAACTCCCGCCGAACCCTCAATAGATTGCGAAGTGCGGTTTGGTTATCGGGTTCATCCTCTAATACCAGTTCATAACCCCGTGCCTGCGCCTCCAAGTCTGATGTTGGGGCATTAGCTGGGGCATTAGCTGTGGTGGGGGTGGTTCGCAGTAGCCCAACGAGCGGCAAAATCGCTAGCCCGACAAAGCAGAGTACTGCAAAACCCATGATTAGATTGATGATCCAGCGATTGCGTTTATCAAACACACAACTTTCCCAAACTCTACTGTCATTCTGCCATGATTAACTACATCTGCCTTGCTCGATAAAAATCCCTGACGATGGCGATCGTGCCCGTATAAACAAATTGGGTGTCACCGAACACTAGCCTCATTTCTTTAGCAAGGTAGGTTTAGTGTGGATGCTAACCTAGTGTTTAATCTGCACTGGTATCTTGCTTTAGTGGTTAATGGTGGACGGGCAGGTTTCCACCGCAAGGAGGTTTTAGTGAGTCCTTCTCAGAACCAGTTCCCTAATTCATCTCAATCGGCTTCCTCCCCTGAGCAGCCTGAAAATCAGGCTTCTTCTAGTCCTTCACCTGAACCTGCAAATTCAGCAGAAACCAGTACGAATAATATGGATCAGCAGCCCAACGCAACCCTTGAAAGCGCTCCCCCTACTGTTTTAGATGCTTCAGAAGCAATGTCAGAGGAAAATCTGGAATCAGAGGAAAAACCCAAGGCAATTCCCCCGCTAATGCCTCCAAAGCCAGCGCCAGCGCCAGCACCTTCAGTTGCGGCGGCTGATTCAACCGTGTCCAAACCAGCGTCAGCACCAACCCCAGACCTCTTGCCGATCGAGGCATCTGAGATCAGTTCTGAGGGCGCTGATGCGGAAGACGTTGATAGCCAGATCGCATCCATGCGACAGCAGCCGATTCCGCCTGCTAGCGAACCGATGCAATATCGGGCGATCGGACTGGTGCGGGGAAGATACGAACCTTCGGACGAGCAGTTTACCCGAGGCTTCTTGCATACAGAGGACGGGACTGCAATTGATGCCGTTCTGTTAGGGCGTGTGATGAGCCTGGTCAAAAAACATGTTGACCTAGAGCAGCCTCATCTGTGGGTAGTGTATCCTCGGACGCGAGAAAAAAATACCAATCTACACGTGCAGATTGTGGGCGTTTGGGAACCTGAAAAATTGAATAAAGTGGAAGGCTCTGAAGTTGAAGGTTCTGAGCAACCTGCGAATACTGAGGAAGCTGCTCTGTCGGGTAGCGCTCAAGTTGAAGCGGATGCATCAGCGATCGATTCTCCGGGGCATGAAGATGGCTACTTCTCCATTCGTGGTGAGGTGCTGTTTCAGTCTCAGGAAGATCAGCGGCTAATCGTCAAAATTCAGCAGTCTCCCCGCCGCGGAGACAGTCAGGGCAGAGCCTTTAAGCTAAACTTGGAGGGCGTTCTAACCGGTAAAGCAGTAGGCTATTTCTGGGATTTACAGGTACAGCGGCAAGAGAACCTGCTGGTTGTGCAAGACGGCACTATGATCGGTTTAGTCCCGCCCAAAAAACGCCAGGACAGTAAAGGCGGTGGGGGGCGGAAAGGTGGACGACCGATGGCCGGTGGCTACGGCAAAAAGCGGTGGGAAGGTAGCCGTGAAGGGCAGCGTCCCTCACGCGGAGACAAGCCAGTCGGAGCCCCCCCTCAACGTCGGGAACCACTCGCCAAACCGATTAAGCGCCGAGACAATAGCTCTCAGTCTAATCCCGGCTGATAGCGTCTCATAGGCATTGCGATAAAAACCATAAAAATTTGAGCGTGAGAACCATAATTCTCACGCTCAAATTTTTATTTATTGGATTACAAATCACAAGGTTGTAAGAGGATGTCTCCTGCGGCGTAAAGACATCCTCAGCATCCTAGCCGTGCTCGTCTCTCTGCCTGCCGATACCAAGCTGTTTCTTGGAGTCTTTAAGCTTTTTCCAGAGCAACTCGATCTGTTGAAAAGACTCGATAGGGGTGAGTTTTCCGCCAGTTTCAAGGTTAGAAATGAGGCTTACACGCTGAGCAAATTCCTGTAGGTTGGCATTAAAGACCAGGTTTTCTGGCTTGACTTCACCGTGGTAGCGACTGTGGGGGTAGAGAAAGTTGGAAAGTTCGTCCATTGCTGCAATTTGCTCCCATAAATTAAAGTTTTCAGGCTTTTCGATTGGTTTTTCATTATAGGGGTATGCCTTAAAACCGCATTTCTAGAATGCCTGAGACATACCTTGAAGGATGTAACTTCATGCACGACTAAAGGGAGGGTATTTTATTAACCCAATCTTAACCAGATTTTAACCCTAACGATTACTTATACAATCTTTCGTAAGCAAGATACTTACTGAGAGAATTTTGGTATCGAGGAACACGTTGAGCGGTGGGTTAATCTCTGGGAACTGTAAGCAACCCCCTTTAGCTAAGTTGTAAATTCAATTTAATTTAGATCAAGAAAAAGCAAATAGAGGCGATCGCTTAAATTTTCTCTGCCACCAACTTTCGTTCTACGTGGAATTAGGTAGAACCAGAGTTGGAGATAGCAATAAGACTCAGTGCTGTTGGTTGGTGAACCAACAGCGCTGACTTGTCAATAGGCTGAGCATCTGGTTACTCGACACTTAAGCGCGATCGCGCTGCTGCAATTGCCTGCCTTACCTGATCAAAGCCGGTGCCGCCGTAACTGTTGCGGGCAGCGACAACTTGACGAGGGGCGATCGCTTCATAAATATCAGACTCAAATGCCGGATGAAGCGTCTGCCATTCCTCGATCGTCAGGTCTTTGAGCAGCTTTCCAGCAGCAAGACTGGTTTTGACCACCTTGCCAACTAGATTATAGGCCTCTCGGAAAGGTACACCTTTAGTTGCCAGATAGTCTGCCACGTCTGTTGCATTAGAAAAGTCTTCCGCAACTGCTGCTGCCAGGCGAGGCACCCGAAACTCTAGCCCTTCCTGAAACAAAATTGTCATAGCTTCCAGACAAGTCTGTACGGTCTTAACGCCGTCAAACAAGGCTTCCTTGTCTTCTTGCAAGTCTTTGTTGTAAGCCAGCGGCAGTCCTTTCATCAACACCAGCATTGCCTGAAGGTGTCCAAATACTCGCCCTGTCTTCCCTCGCACCAATTCTGGCACGTCAGGGTTTTTCTTTTGGGGCATGATGCTAGAGCCAGTAGAGCAGCTATCTTTGAGGGTGACAAAGCCAAACTCTTCTGATGCCCATAAGATTACCTCTTCTGACAGGCGCGAGAGGTGAACCATGATCAGGCTGGTGGCACAGAGAAATTCGACGGCAAAATCGCGATCGCTAACCCCATCCAAACTATTGGCATAGACGCGCTCGAAGCCCAACAGTTCGGCAGTGTAATGGCGGTCGATGGGAAAGGTTGTGCCTGCCAGCGCTCCGCTACCCAGAGGCGAGATGTTGGTGCGCTTATATACGTCACCCAAGCGTTCACAATCTCGCTCGGCCATCTCTACATAGGCGAGCAAGTGATGTGCCAAACTTAGAGGCTGGGCCCGTTGGAGATGAGTATAGCCAGGAATCAAGGTTTCAATGTGTTGCTCTGCCAGGTTTAGCAACACACCCTGAAACTGGCGTAACCGTTGACAAATGAGGTGAATCTGGTCGCGCAGATAAAGTCGCGTGTCAGTGCCAACCTGGTCATTGCGCGATCGCCCCGTATGCAGCTTTTTGCCAACCTCGCCCAGGATGTCGGTTAGCCTGCGCTCCACGGCAAAGTGAATATCTTCTGCGTCAATGCCTGGGTGAAAGAACCCTTGGCGATATTCCTGCCGAATTTGCTCCAGACCCGCAACTAACTGGCTTCCCTCTTCTGAGGAAATGATTCCAGTCTGGGACAGCATCGTGGCATGAGCCTGTGAGCCTGTGATGTCGTACTCGATCAGCGCAATATCAAACTCGATGCTGGCATTAAACCGGGCGATCGCCGGATGCAGCACCGATTCAAACCGTTGACTCCAGGTCTGTGGCTGAGATTCGTTACTCAAGTTAGCTGTCCTACCGTTAATAGCTGTCCTACTTTTGATGACAGTGAGCAATCAAACCCTATTCCCGAATTTAGCTCTAAATATAGGCATTTAGGCTTTGTTTAGCCGTAAGAGGTAAGACTGCGGATAAGATAGCCCAGAACTAGCCCAATGACCAGCGCCCAAGCCTGTCCAGATTCAATAAAGTTGTTGAAAGCACTGCGAAAATCAGCAAACACGTCCGTTTCAAACTGCTGAGCCAATAAGCTCCAGTCAATTGGAGACTGCCAGTAGCCCTGCCAGACCTCACTCCAATCGCTCACGCTAGCCAACCAGGTCGTTGCATCCTGCGCTAAATGAACTAGTAACATTCTCCCTCTAACCTCACACAGAACTTGTATTGATGCAGCAAAAGTTGCTCATCAATAAGCGTCGCAGATTTTTAGCCGTTGTAAAGCCTCAAGTTCAATTAAATCTGCTTAATCTGGAGAAATATAGCTTCAAGATACTGCTTTGGCTAGTTGGCGATCGCCCCATCGGGCTTAATCTGCATCACGATCAGCGTCATGTCATCATCAGTTCGGTGGTCTGCCCCCACGAACTGCTGCACTTGCTCAAATAAATGATCTTGAATTTGCTGGGGCGTATAGTGATTTTGGCAAGCCCAGTCAAACACACGGGTTAGATTCTCCTCATCAAAGCGATCGCCGCCCTGATTGGCTGCATCCGTAAATCCATCCGTGTAGTAAATAATGGTGTCCCCTGGATGAAGCTGCACCTGAGCATCGTGATATTGCGTATCCATATCCAGCCCAATCAGCATTCCCAACGTGTCTAACTGCTTAATAGAGCCTGTCGCTGCTTGCCAGAGCAAAGGCGGATTGTGGGCCGCGTTGCTGTAAAACAGAGTTCGGGTCGTGACATCATATTCCGAGTAAAACAGAGTGACGAAGCGATTTGAATTTTCTAAATCGCTATACATCACGTGGTTTAAGTGCTGAAGAATCTGGGCAGGAGAGTGACCATTTAGCACTTCAGCCCGCAACATTCCCCGCAGCATAGTCATGATCAACCCTGCGGGAACTCCCTTACCCATGACATCGCCAATTGTCAGGCTCCATCGTCCTGCTTCGTTGCGCCCGGTCTTGCGAGGACGGATCTGGTCGTAGTTCGTTGGGATGAAGTCGTAGTAGTCACCACCGACCCGACTGGCCGTTTGGCATCGTGCTGCTAGCTCGATTCCCTCAATGTTAGGACAACTCCGAGGCAGAAGCTGAAGCTGAATCTCTGCGCCAATTTCTAACTCGCGATCCAGGCGTTCTTTCTTCCGTAGTTCTACAGTCAGTTCATCGTTCTCGATCGCCACGGCAGTCTGGTCAGCCACCAGCCGGACTAGCTTCTGGCGCGTCTCCGTCCAGCTATATTCTGAATCTCGACTGAATACATACAGCCTGCCTCGTTCGGCGTTCTTGACTAGAATTGCCGTACCAAAAAGCTGCACGTTTGCGCCAAGAGATTGACTGACTTGATGATCTAAAGCAGTCGTTAGACTTTGAGCCGGAGCAACTGTTTTTCCAGACGTAGGTGCAGAAGCGGTCATTTGACGAGTAGCTGCCTCTAACGCCTTACGAATATCCTGGCACTGGTTTGTATCTTGACAGTGCAACCGCTCCAAGCGCATTTGACCATTGGGCTTGAACAGCACCAGAGCGCCCCCATCAGCATCGGTGACACGGCTAGCAATCAGGGGTGTGAGTTCTAAAAACTGATTGAGATTGTTGAAGCTACGTAGCGCAAATCCTAAAGAACTGAGCAAATCCTGAATCTTGTTTTGCTCCCGATGCAAGCGAGCCACCAGTTCTTTCAACGCAAAAACAGGCGTAATGTCTGGCGAAGCAGTGCCGCCAGAGCGTTCAGAAGGTTGAGATGGCTGTCGTGGAATTGGAGCAGCAGTCATTAGAGAAATATTTCAATCAGGTGGTGAAGAGTATAGTCTGCGATAAAACAAGAATAGAGGACAGAGATTCAGGATTCTTTGCAAATAAGCGCTCACTACTTACAGTTCTACGCTTGTTAAAAGTGGGTCGAATGTTTGGATATAGATTTTAGCGAATGCTGCGGCGATCGCAGCATTACTTGTACCAGTTTCCACCCACTTCTTGTCTACGTGAATTCCTTCGATGTAGGGGTAACCACACCCTAAAAGCGATCGCCTGAAAAAATTTGGTAGATATTGCCAGTTCAATCAGCGGTTTCAAGTCGAAAGAGAACGAAGCAACTTCTGATAGGTAAATTGTGAGTGTGAGCCACAGCCCGCCGGAAATTGCTACATGAATGCTATTCTTAGCGCTAATTGTTTCTTCTGCCAATAGGTTGATGGGATGGTTTTTCGATGTTTTGCAAAACCTTAAAGGTGCGATGACTGACAAAAGCTGGCTCAGAGGCGAAGTTTAAGATTTGTAGCTCTCAACCTAAGCGGTTGGCAGAAAGAGAGACTGGAATCCCTTTCGCCGCTCTCTAGGTGGTTCTGGTGTGATGTAACCCCAGAGGCTTTCCCAGTAGAAGAAAGAAATGCCGTCAAATCCCAGATCGCGTACCGCCTCAACCTGCTGCTGAATTTGGGCGATCGCGATCGGATTATTCCAGGTGCCTGTTAAGATGCCAATTCCCATTGGCACAAGTTGATGCATTTCTCGCATTGCAGGCTGCTCTAGTTCTGCAACGAAGCGATCAAGGTCATTTCGGTAGGTTTGTACGATCACTTCTCCCAGCCAGCCCTGTCTGACCCAGGTTTGCCAATCCTGTAGATAGTGTCGATAGGCAAATCCGGGTGAGTTAGGTGAGAGTGAAATCAAGCAGTTTGGCTTAGCAATTTTGACTGCCAAAAAGATTCGTCGCATAAAGTCACCTAGCTTGTTAGCCCGCCAGCGCATCCACTCTTCGTCTAAAGGATCGTCAGGAGGAGAGTTGCCCTGGTGTTCCTGACGGTAAAGCTGGGCTGTGAAGGGGTCGTACCCTAGCTCAACCGGCAAGCTAAAGTGGTCGTCTAGCTGAATTCCGTCTACGTCATAGCGGGTCACCACTTCCAAAATCAGGTCCAGCAAAAATTCCTGAACCTGGGGATGGAGTGGGTTAAGCCAAACTAACTGATGGCTGGACTGTTGCCGCACCAGTTGGCGTAGTCTAGAACGACGAGACTGCCAGAGCGTCTCAGGGGTGTCGGGTAAACCCAATTCTGCGGTGCCTGCTTTCAAGACCTGGCTCCCATCCCTATATTGGGTCAGCCACTCAGGATGACGTTTTACCAGAGATGAGCGCCTGGGAGCCATGAACCCATATTCAAACCAGGGAATAACGCGCAGGTTTCGCTGGTGCCCCTGCTGGATAAACGTTGCCAGTAAACTGCGTCCAATTCGCGTTGAGTGCAGCAGGGGAAGCTGAGTTTCACCAGTGGCAGCCTGAGTGACGGAACTGGGATAGGTGGTGTAGCCGCGATTCCAGACGACTGGGTAGAGCGTGTTGAAGTTAAGCTGGGCAAGCTGATTGACGGCTCGACTCACGCCTTGGGGTAAAAACAGCACGCCGCTGGCAACGTTGGTTAGCCACACGCCCCGAATTTCACTGGAAGGTGCGGAGATGGCTTGAGGAATTGCAGGACGGGTGACGACCAGGAGCGCCAATCCGGCACTCAGGAGGTAAGTTAACCAGCGAGGCAGTTTTCGACGCATGAGCTTATTGTAGGGCGTAGGCGATCGCCCCTTTTGGAGAGCGATCGCCCAGACGATTCATCAGGTTTCTCCAACCGTGAATAGTTTTCCCTGGGAAGAAGCAGAAATTGCAAAGTAGGGGTTGGAGGAATGAGGAGTTGGGACTGAGAGGTTACGGATTGGGGTTGGGGAGTGGTTGGGATTGCCTATGATTGAGGAAAGGGCGATTGGCTAGACATTTTGGTTAGACGTTATTGTTATGCAATTTATTGATCAGGCGGAGATTGAGGTTCAGGCGGGCGATGGCGGCGATGGAATAGTCGCTTTCCGTCGAGAGAAGTATGTGCCTGCTGGTGGCCCTGCTGGTGGGAATGGCGGCAATGGCGGTTCAGTGATTCTCCAGGCGGTTGAGCATTTGCAAACGCTGTTGGACTTCAGATACGCCCATCGGTTTAAGGCAGAGGATGGAGAACGGGGCGGACCTAAGAATATGACAGGCGGGGCAGGGAGCGATCGCCTGATTGAAGTGCCTTGCGGCACGGTTGTGTATGACGTAGAAACAGACGAAATTTTGGGGGATCTGACTACTCCTGGGCAAACGCTTTATGTTGCTAAAGGCGGTAAAGGTGGACTGGGGAATAAGCACTTTCTTAGCAATCGTAACCGAGCGCCAGAACATGCGCTGCCAGGATTGCCAGGAGAAACTCGGTTGATTCGCCTAGAGCTAAAATTGCTGGCAGAAGTCGGGATCATTGGACTGCCCAATGCCGGAAAATCGACGCTGATTTCTGCCTTGTCAGCAGCCCGTCCTAAAATTGCCGACTATCCTTTCACAACGCTGGTGCCAAATTTGGGTGTGGTTCGGAAGCCGACCGGAGATGGTACTGTCTTTGCAGATATTCCGGGGTTGATTGAGGGCGCACATCTAGGTACTGGTTTGGGGCACGATTTCCTCCGACACATTGAGCGAACTCGTGTTTTGCTGCACCTGATTGACGCAACGTCCGAAGATCCGATCGGCGCTTATCAAACAATCCAGGCAGAGCTTCAAGCATACGGACGGGGCTTAGCCGATCGCCCACAAATTTTGGCACTCAACAAAATTGACGCGGTTACGCCAGGAATGCAGGATTTGGAAGCGATCGCCACTGAACTCGAAGAACTGAGCCAAACAACTGTATTCAAAATTTCAGCCGTCGCCCGGATTGGACTAGATTCTCTGCTTCAAACGGTTTGGCAGCGCTTGGAGGAGGCGAAGGAGCTGGAGGAATCGGAGGTAGATGAGATGGTGTTGGAGCCTGAGAAACTAGGGGCTGGAGGCTAGGGATTGGAGTTTAGCAACATGGTGCAGTTTGAGTTGCTCGAACAATTGGGCAACTTTGGCTAAGTCTTTGTCACCCGGCAGATGCTCCACCCCGCTAGAAAGGTCAATACCGTCAGGAAAAACCTGGTTGAGAGCCTCTCGCACATTGCTGGGGGTAAGTCCGCCTGCCAAAAGCCAAGAGCAATTTGGGCGGAAGTTTTGCAAGCTCGACCAATCTAAGGTTTTTCCGGTACCACCGAGCAGTTTGGGGTGGTATGCGTCGAGCAATAGCGCATCAATACTGTCCGTGTAAGCGTTTGCTTCAGCCAGAGTCTCTGAACTGCGAACTCGGAGAGCTTTAAGAATTTCAATTTCTGGTAAGGCGGCTCGAAGCTGCTGGCAAAACTCAGGTGACTCGCTGCCGTGAAGCTGAACCGCATTGAGATTGGCGATCGCCACCACCTGACAAATTTCTACCAACGTCGCATTCGCAAACACTCCAACCCGATCAATTAATGCTCCAGTCAGGGGGTGGACGGGCAGATGATCGACTATCAGCCGAATTTGCTCAGGCGAAATGTAGCGGGGAGATTGGGGCACACACATAAAGCCAAGTGCGGTTGCCCCCATTTGGGCAATCGCTTTTCCCTGGTCTGGCTTGGTGATGCCGCAGATTTTGATCCTCATATTCTTAAAATTACGTACTTTTGTGTCAAATTAAGCGCCGACTGTTAACTCTTAAAACAAAGCGTAAATTGTAGTCCAGCAGATTTTTATAATCCTATTGCTTTTCTGACGAAAGCTTTTGCTTCTAAAAATTTGTTCGACACACGCAATACAGGAGATTTGTTTTGATTTACTCTACTTTACTCACGACTGTTGCTTCTACCTCGCCCTGGTCGACTAGCACGGCTGTTGTCATGATTGTTTGCAATCTGCTGGCGATCGCCATTGGCTACTACGCGATTCAAAAGCGTGGCGTTGGACCTTCACTTCCAGTTGAAGTGCCTGCTATGTTTACTGGCTTTGGCATTCCTGAACTGTTAGCAACTGCCAGCTTTGGTCATATTTTGGGAGCTGGAGCCATTTTAGGATTAAGCAACGCAGGTTTGCTCTAGCGTTTGCGACTTACAGCAATTTCCACTTGGATAAACCACAAATCCCTGTAGGGGCAGTTCGCGAACTGCCCCTACTTGTTTATTTGGAGCGATCGCCAATTTTTGCTCTCGGCTGCGTCAGACCTGTTTTCAGTAAGATTGAGGAAAGGTGCGACCCAGGCGAAGGTTTAGTACTGTCTACCTGAACCTGGTGCCTTAAATTGTGCGTCGCTATGGGCACCGTAGGCAGAGTCAGGAAGGTGGCATGAGAACAGGTTGGCAAATTGGCTCTGTATTTGGCATCCCGCTGCTAATTGACTCGTCATGGTTCTTCATCCTGGCGCTGGTGACGTTCTTTTACGGTTCGTCGCTGCAAGGAGGCGAACTTAGCCCAACAGCAACCTGGATTGTCGGATTAATCATGGCATTATTGCTGTTTGGGTCGGTGCTGCTGCATGAATTGGGACATAGTTTGGTAGCGCGATCGCAAGGCATTATCGTCAACTCCATTACCCTGTTTCTGTTTGGTGGAATTGCCTCTATCGATCAGGAGTCAAAGACACCGGGGCAGGCTTTTCAGGTGGCGATCGCTGGACCATCTGTTAGTTTTGCAATCTTCTTACTGTTGACACTGATCAGTCAACTTGCTCCACTGAGTGATCCGTTTGCTGCCGTTTTGTCTGATTTGGCAGGTATTAACCTGGTTCTAGCGCTGTTTAACATGATTCCAGGCTTGCCTCTAGATGGGGGGCAAGTTCTCAAAGCAGCCGTTTGGAAGCTGACCGGAAGCCGCCACAAAGGCGTTCGCTGGTCTGCCAGAACCGGGCAAGCGTTGGGTTGGGCAGCGGTCATTTTCGGCATTACGGCTTACCTAAGCTACAGACGACTTGATTTGCTGTGGCTAGCGCTGTTGGGTTGGTTTGGAGTTCGCAATGCTCGTGCTTACGGTCGCGTGGTTGATTTGCAGGAAGCGTTGGTTAGCCTCACCGCAGTAACTGCCATGACCCGTGAGTTTCGCGTAGCGGACGCAGCCATGACGATTCGCCAGTTTGCAGACAAATATTTGCACGAAGAATCAGACCTAATCGTCTACTATGCCGCCTCAGATGGCCGCTATCGGGGCATGGTTTCCATTGGGGATTTGCGTTCAGTTGAGCGTGTCCAATGGGAAACTCAACCCTTACACAGCGTCGTGCATCCCTTAACTGCAATTCCAACGGTGCAGGAGACAACTCCTTTGACACAAGTGATTGATACCTTGGAAACTCAATCTCTTCGTCAAATTACGGTGCTTTCTCCCGCAGACTCCGTTGCTGGCGTGATCGACCGGGGAGATGTCGTTCGAGCGGTTGCTGACAGACTCAACGTGCCAATTTCTGAGGCAATCATTCGCCGGATCAAGGAAGAAGGAGCTTACCCACCAGGGTTGCAGCTTCAGGCGATCGCCAAAGCTGCAGTTGAGTGAAGGGGTTAGGAGTTGGGGGCTAGTTGCTTGCTGGTTGCCAAGCTTGGGGAAATAAGCAAGCTTACAGTTCAGCTGAGATCTCCTGCCATTCCTTCTGTGAGAGGGGCTGTGGAGTGAGGTGAATGTTGAAGCACTGCTGAGCTGAATCCGTCAATGCTTCGATAATGGCTTCTTTTGAGTAAGGGAGAGAAGCGATCGCCTCCTCAACTTCAAAAACTTGCTTAAACAAACCTGGATCAGGGTTTAGGCGAATCGAGCCATGCTGAAGGGTAGCTCCGTTGCGGTGAAGCTGAGCGCTACCAATTAGCTTTTTCCCATCGGGTAGAACCAAGTCGGCTCCGGTAGCGGTGCCAAAGCAGTTGGGGTTGTGAATGTAGCCACGTCCAGCTTTGCCAAAATGAAGTTCTACACCAAGCGATCGCCAGCCCTGAATTAAAAATTGGCAAATTTCCTGGTAAACCTGAATTCGGCTACCCGCAATGCCCGAAACAATCACTGCATAGGTCAAATCGCCCTGGTGCAAAACTGCTCGCCCACCCGTAGGACGACGCACCAGGTCGATTGGTTTGTCCCGCCAATGCAACTGTTCCCAGTGATCAGGATAGCGCTGCTGATGATAGCCCAGCGAAATCGCCGCAGGTAGCCAGGTATAAAACCTCAGCGTGGGTGGATGCAGCCCTAGCTGATGCTGTCTCAGCAGCCATCGATCGATCGCCATCTGAATTTTTCCGGGTGCCTCAAGTGGCGGGATCAACCGCCAATGGGGGGCGATCGCCATTAACCGCCAAACTCAGCTACAAGCGCCTCATCATTATCGTTAGCAACAGTCGCTACCACCGTAATATTCCGAGACACCTCGCCGGGCGACAATTCAGCCACCGTCCGGGTAGAATTCACCACCACCTGGTCACCGAAAATGCTAAAACGAGCCTCAAAGGTATCCGACCAATTCATCTTCAATAGCTTTTGCATCAACTGCGCTTCATTTTTTGCAGGCAGTTTTAACACCGTCGCCCAAACCGTAAAAGTATCTTCGTCCGTTAACCCAGTCAACTGCACAAATACTTCAACGGTTCCATACTGAAACTTCCACAGATGACCCTGTTCACTCTGACTCACCATTGCACTCTGGTCTTCTTGCAAGCTAGAGATAACGGTCTCAATTACCTCTAGATGATTAGCTGTCACCAGATCTTCGCTAACAAGACTCTGGTCGGTGTCAGATTCGGGAGGTCTGTAAGTTGTCATAATCAGCGTTTCCCTTGTACCAATAGCTAAGCTGAAAAACTAAAAAAGGCTCAGGTCAATGCAACCTTGCATCGACTGCACCCATCCCAACTCTAGCCTTTGTCAGCTCTATCAGCCTTAGCTCTGCGGATTTTTTTACGTTTTCCCTTAGGAAGAATGCCTCATTCCTGCTCTAACTGTAGTGAAAAACGCTTGGGACGTTTTTTCCAATGGTCTACATGAGAAGCATGAACTCGGCTCACGCTCCTCATGTGGGCTTATCTTCGTCGAAGTTGCATAGGGACAACTTAGGGAAAGACACAGCCCTTAGGAAGCTGGCTTATGAGCAATCCAGTATTTACTCATGAAGTGAACTTCACTGGTAATGCCTACAAATCCTACCTGCTCCAACCGTCCAACCATGTCATCAGTGGTGTAATGACGATAGTAAGGTTCATGGAACATGTCCGGAAATCCTTCCATGAGTGACATTAAATCAGGTGAATCACTGACCTGAATCGAGTCACAAATGACAAACACACCACCAGGTTGCACGACTCGAAAAGCCTGCTCAATTACCCGTTGACGAACTACAGGCGGCAACTCATGGAACAGGAAAACAGAGGTTACTGCGTGGAAATAATTGTTCAGGTAAGGCAGCTCTTCAGCGTTTGCCTGAAGCAATTGAGGTAGCTCTCCAGGATTCTGGGACAAAAGCTGATTGGCTTTACGCAAATAGGCAGGTGACAGATCGGTGCCAAACAAAGACGCATCGGGCAACATGCCGCGAATCAGCCGCAATGTACGCCCAGTCCCGCAAGCTACATCTAACACCCGAATTTGGTGAGGTGGAGTTTGGGTAAACTGCTCCAATCCCCGCTTGAGCGGAGCCAAAATCCGCCGTCGCATTGCATCGGCAGAGCCGTTGAACAAGATCTCAACCTGCAAGTCATACAAATTTGCAGACATGTCGCTCAAGTAACCATCTGTCTGGTGATGGAAGTTTTGCAGGTAATAGCTGGGATAACCCTCGGTTTTAACTTGAGTCGAAAAGTCTTGATGACGTTTTTGGTTGGCCCGCTCCCAAATCTGAGGCATATCCAGGCAGAGGGCAGGATAGTAACGGAAGAAATCTTCCCAGGGGTTGTCAAACAGCAAACTTTCAGGATAGATGCCTTGCTCCGCATCTTGCCAGTCTGTTTCGAGTAACTGGTTGAGTCGCCGTTGGATTTTGAGTAGCAGGTCAGCCGAAAGCGGGCTAGGTTGGCGATCGCGAGGTGGAGCGATTAAGCTCAACAGCTGACTACTAAGAGTCTTGTGAGCCAGCCCAAAGTAACTTTTGCCTTGCTGAAACGTCTGATAGGCCAGTTTCGTGAAAGGGGCAGCTAAAGGTGCAGCCATGGGATACCGCTAAATTAAAAAACAATTGTTTACTTATGAATAATTGTAACGAAATAATTGCAGGACTCTCCACGTCTTAGGATGGAAAGTTAGACAGATAGAACCCTCAGAATTACTCTGGTTCAGCAATATAGCGTAGGGAATTAAGCAAGGAATCTGAGAGCCTGAGAGCTAATCGTGTGAACTATGAGCTTAGATAACTTCGGGTGCCTCTCATGATTTCAATTGCAGTGCTGACAGTAATGATGGTTGGGACAACTTACGCTCTGTTTAACACCCGCGCCTTGGTGGAGTAATATCTCGCTCTTAAAATTCTGCTTTTAGATCTTCAACCAATTCAATAGTTAAAAATCGGGGGGTATCTTACAAAGCAGGATATCCCCCGATTTCTTGATGTATAGAAAGAAATCACTGAGCTAGTAGTTCCGGGTTTACCCTCAGTGCCTTCGATCGCCCTTAAAAGCCCACACCTATTTCGCCTCAGTAAGCTCAATCACATTGCCATCTGGATCGTGAGTAAATAATGCAGCCCGACCCGATGCGCTCGTTTGTACATCCAGTCCACAAGCTTTGAGATGCTCCTTAGCAGCCTGTAGGTCATCGACTGCAAGGGCAACGTGGTGGTTGCGCCCCCATTTCTCGGCATTGTGGAGACCGTTAGAAAAGGTTGAATCGACGATCAGGTGAATTTGCGTATTACTTACCTGATACCAGGCTCCAGGATATTTAAGCTGGCGATCGACCTTGGGTAGTCCCAACACGTTGCCATAGAAGTGTTCGGCTTTCTCCAAGTCAGAAACTAGAATAGCTGCGTGAAGATAGTGGGTAATTTGCATGGGTCTTCCTGAACAGGGACTGCTACAGACGACGAACAATCGGTGAAGGCTGGTTTGGTTTAGCAAGCGGCCCTGATTGATCGTATCCAACAATTGCATCGTCTGGTGCAATCAGAAGTTCACTGTGGAGTTTCCAAATGATGGAATTACGGTTTAGCAAACAGCGCTGCTAAACCGGGGTGTGGTTTCAATGGCAGGATCTCACATGTTAAGACACCTGCTTGCCGTTGGGAACTAAGCGGCGATCGCCTGCATCGCTTCTAAGTCTGGAGCTTCACACAGAGGTACATTTTTAGGAGAAGTCAAAGACAGTATGTTCTTCGGTGAGAAACGCGCAAGATTGGGAGAAGTCAACAAAATTCACCTCACCCACGGTCGGATCTGTGATGTACTGTTGTGCTGCTGCTTGACCCTCAGGAGTACTTACTGCTGCTAAAAAATCGTCCATACTCTCCCACCAAATCTCAGTAACGCCGTCGTAGATAGCCGTATTCAGACCGCGAGACTTGGCGATCTCTGCATTAATGGGAGTATTGAGCGTGTGGCTTTGAATGTACTTCTTTGCTTGCAAGGTTTGAGCGAGACTGCGAATAAACGGACCGTGGACATCTCGCCAGAAGGTATGAAATTCTTCATCACTCAAGCCAGCCCGTTTACGAATGCAGTATACAAACTTGATCATAGAATTCTCCAGGTCAATGGGTTAAAGGAGGGGGCGCACCTTAGGAAACGGCGGTGATAGTTTTGCTGTTTTGTTGATTGGATTTCATGGGCTGATGTGCTCCTACAATTGGGTCGAGTGAAAAGACACTAACCCTGCGCCTTTAACCCTTTCTGCAATACGGCAAACAATCGAACAATTTTTGGCATAACGGCTGTATTCCGTTTTGGGTCGCTTCCATCGTGATGGATTTGGCGGTACACTTCTTCCAGAATTTTGCGTTCTTTTCAAATTCTTGCTGAATTCTCTCAAAATCCTTTAGCTGCCATAATCGCTGGTCTAATCTGCTCCATAACAATCTGCGTGTTCTAGCTTGGAGAAAAAGTACTATGTCTCTGCATCAGAGAGAAATTGGTGGTCAAGCTAAAGTTAAACCTGATGCTGAGCATCCTGCTGAATTTGTCCTGCTGTCGAGTGGAACGGCTGCGTGGGATGGAATTTTGCTGGAGCACCTTAAGTTCCCGCCCCTGGATATTTCAGATGTTTGTGCAGTCAGGCATCATCTCACGCTGCAACTGAAAACACCTAGAAAGGTTGAATTAAAAGCCAATGGCAAATTTAATTGTCAACAGTTGTTGCCGGGAAATGTTTGTATCACGCCCTTTCAGCATCTTCACGCTATCCGTTGGGAAGATGAAATGGAAGTGCTCTCTTTGACCTTGGAGCCAGAATTTGTTGCTCAGACTATTCAGGAGTCGGTGAATGCCGATCGGGTAGAACTGATGATGCACCGAGGGCAAAAAGATCCTTTAATTCGAGAAATTCTCTTTGCTCTAAAAACAGAGCTTGAAACAGGTTGCCCATCAGGGCGGTTATATGGTGAAGCGATGGGGACAGCTCTTGCTGTCCACTTGCTCAAACGGTATTCAACGGTGCAATCAACTCTCACTGCCTATGAAGATGGATTGCCACAACGCAAATTGAGTCAGGTTTTGGAGTATGTTCAAACTTACCTCGATCAGGACATTAAGCTGGTAGATTTGGCTGAATTGACTGGAATGAGCCAGTATTATTTTTGTCGATTGTTTAAGCAATCAATGGGTGTCTCACCCTACCAGTTTGTGTTGCAGCAGCGAATTGAACGAGCAAAACAGTTGCTTCAGCAGAAAGAACTGGCGATCGCCGACGTTGCTCTTCTGTGTGGTTTCAAGAACCAAAGCCATCTCACTACTCTTTTTCGCAAATCCACAGGGGTAACCCCAAGGATATTTAGAAACCTTTAGAAGGCGTAAATTGAGTGCAGGTATGATTTACCAGACCTATCAGCCCAAATTGTCCTGTGGCGCAACTCTAAAGGAACCTCTTCTCTCACAGTTTGTCGAGTTTCTGTGGTTTCGGGCAGGAGAAAGCCCATCAGAAACACAATCGCGCCTCCTGCCGATTGGCTCAATGGAACTGGTGATCAATCTGCATGAAGACAAGATTCCGCTTTTTGACTCCCACCGTCGAGCGGAGTGTGGCAGCACAAGCGGTACACGGATTTGTGGTGCTCACTCTAAAGGCTTCATTATCAACAACGATTGGCGAGTTGCGGCGATGGGAGTACACTTTAAGCCTGGTGGCAATGCTGCATTCTTTAAGCTTCCGGCTGGGGAGTTGCACAATCAAATTATCTCGCTAGAGGAACTGTGGCAGGGGCGTGCCACAGAATTGCGAGAAAAACTATTGGAGACACCTACGTTATCAACTCGTTTCCTGGTTCTGGAACAGTTTCTCCTAACAATGGTGCAGTCACCTGAACGGTGCCCTGCTGTGGATTTTGCTTTACGGGAGTTCAAGCGATCGCCCATTTCCCCCGTCAGAACTGTAACGCAGCAAATCGGGTTTAGCGATCGCCACTTCAACCAACTCTTTCGCGATCAGGTCGGATTAACTCCTAAACGGTATTGTCGGGTGCAGCGCTTGCAGCAAGTTCTCCACCTGCTAAAAGGTAAAAAGCAAGTTGATTGGATGGAGATTGCATTTACCTGCGGCTACTTTGATCAGGCACATTTTATTCACGATTTTCGGGCATTTGCTCATTGCACACCCACTGAGTATTTAACGCAGCGAAGCTTTCATCCTTGCCACATCCTGTTGCCGACTTGAGGTCAGTTTTTTACAATCCTTTTCCATCGCTGATGCGCCACAATGATAGTCCTAATTCATCAGACTAGCGCTTTGAGGAGAATGTATGCAGATTACGGCTTCAGCGATTTCACTCAATGTTGATGATGTTAAAGCGTCTGCTGCCTTTGTTAAACAGCACTTCGGTTTTAACGAAGATATGTCTGCTGACGGGTTTGTGTCGCTTTCCCGTCCAGACGTTGGGTTTAACCTGATCTTCCTCCGAACTGGATTAGAGAGTTTTAAGCCAACTCATATGCGTGGACATCATGCAGATGGGTTGCTCGTTGCTTTTGTAGTGAACGATATTGATCGTGAATATGCTCGGCTAAAAGCTGAAGGTGTAACGATTACAACGCCAATCGAAACTGAACCTTGGGGCGAACGGTTCTTTCAGGTTACAGATCCAAACGGAGTTGTACTTCAGCTGGTTCAGTGGATGACCGAAGAAGTTTAAGATAGGACTTTGCGATCGCCCTAGCAGCAAGTGGTTGAGCAAGTGTATCAGCTTATCGGAACTGCTGGCATACCTGATATCAATTTGATTTGAAGACATTGCAGATGTGGGTAAGGGCGCACCGCAGTGCGCCCTTACAGAAATTGATGTGTCGCGGAGTTTGTTTAAACCAGTAAAACTCCAGACTAGAAATATAAGATGGGCGATCTGAGACGCGATCGCCCATTCCCTTGTGGCGCTACATGCTTTGTTGAGAGCGTTATTCTTTAGCGTCCCAAATTGTTCTGCTCAATCCAGTCCAGCACTTCTGACTCCGACTCGGCATAGAGCGCTTTGCCCGTCTCTGGATCGTAGGCATACCAAAAGATGGCTCCGTCTGCACTAATTCGCTCGACTGAAAGCTGGGAGCTTTTGGCGATCGCCTCCATCAACTCATTCCACTTCTGGCTCAACCACTGAATTAGAGACGGAGCTCCGTTTACACGACCTCGCTCAACTCCAAACTGTCGCTGCTCTCGCTCCAGCGAAGCCACTAATTGCTGATTTTGAGTAGCTCTGGCTACTGCCAAACGGTGAGCTAGGGAAGCATTAATGTTTGCTCGATGCCTAGCTAATATCTCCGAATCCTCAACCCGAAATACATTAGCCATTTCCGTTCAATGCGTGTCTGAATAAATAAACGCAACCTCCACCCCTATAACTTTAAATCTTTTCTGTAGCTTTTGCTACAGAAAGTCCTGAGTCCATAACAAATTCCACGGGGTTATTAATCTTCTCATTACTAGGCTCTACCTGGTTGTGCTAATCCAGAGATCTGCCTCCTGCAACTCCAAGTCCGAGCCTCACTACAAGCATCCTTAAGTAGAACTTGGGAACGAAGCAAGAATTGCCTCATGATGGTATTGTTATAGCCAGGTTTTTAACCTTAGGCGATGGAGTTCGCCTTAACCGCCTCTTTCACAGGGGGCTGATGACTCCTACTTTTCCGAGTTGCGACGGAAGGGTAGGAAAGTGTCAAAAAGCTTGACTCGAAATTTCTCCTCCGTTAGCGGCTTACTCTTCACCCAGCAGCTTGAAAGGAGCGAGATGTTAAGCAGCATTCTTTGGATTTTGTTGATGGGTTTTTTTGTCGGACAGATTGTCCGGCGTTTAGGCGGCCCGCCCCTGGTTGGCATGATTTTGGTGGGTGTTGTGCTGGGACCGCAAGTTGGCGATGTGCTCAGCCTAGATGTTTTGGCATCAGCGGACAGCCTGAGAACGATCGCCGTCATGGTGATTTTAATGAAAGCAGGATTGGGCTTAGATCGAGAAAAACTGGTGCAACAAAGCACCGTTGCCCTGCGGTTGGGTTTTCTACCGGCAACATTTGAGGCGGTGGCGATCGCCTTCACGGCTATCTTCTTATTTAACTTTGACTTTCCTACCGGTTTACTGTTGGGCTGCGTAATTGGAGCAGAATCTCCCGCTGTAATTGTGCCAGGAATGTTGCGACTCAAGAGCGCAGGCTGGGGTGTCACTAAAGGCATTCCTGATGCAATTTTGACCGGAAGCGCTCTATCTGATGTGCTGCTGCTGCTGATTTTTAGCCTGCTGCTCAATTTTTTGGGACAGGGAGCAACTGAAACCATCACGCTACCAGGCGGATTTACCCTGACGGCACTGCAACTGTTACCCTTTCAAGTCATTCTGCAAATCGCTTTAGGAGTTCTGGCGGGATACCTTGCGGCACGACTGTTAGTTTCCCTGCTAACTCAGCAAAACTGGACTCAGACGGCAGTTCAAGACGTTTTGCTTGCGGCTGGGCTTGCTCTATTTTTGGTGATTGCAGCTACGGCATTTCCTTATTTTTCGGGCTATCTCGCGACGATGTCACTGGGATTCTTTTTGATTGAACTGGATGCCCCGTTAGCTAGACGGCTCCGAGGTGGATTTGATGGATTGTGGGCGATCGCCGAAATCTTCTTATTCGTCCTCATGGGAGCCAGCATTCAGCTACAGGTTTTAGGAAATGTTTTGCTGCCCGGTTTGTTGATTTTGGCGATCGGTACTCTTGTTGGGCGTAGCATTGGCTGGTATCTTTCAACGCTCGGAAGCAACTGGAACTGGCAGGAACGTCTGTTTCTACTTCCTGGAAACTCCGCTAAGGCAACTGTGCAAGCAGCAATTGGTGCAATTCCGCTGGCACAGGGAATTGAAGGAGGAGAGGTAATTTTGGCGATCGCCGCTCTCTCCATCCTGATAACCGCCCCACTCGGAGCCTGGGCAATTCCTACCTTTGCGCCAAAGCTGTTGGAGCGGGGAGAAGTTGATCCGGCTAAGGTGAGCCTTGTTCAGCGCCCTCGATTGTTAGTGGCGATCGATACCTCTTCCCTGACAAGCAAAGTTCTATCCAAAGCCGCAGAATTGGCTCGGCACAGTGATGCAGAGGTGCTTGTTTTGCACGTCATTAACGTTTCACAACCGCAAAATGTAAAGCAATTGCAGGCACAAACCCAGCAGTTGCTTGCAGATATTCGCTATCGGTTTGTGACGACAACGGGTTCTGTTCCAGAGCAGATCATTCAAGTTGCTCAGGACTACAAGGCGACAGAAATCATCATGGGCAAACGAGGACATCAACCCTGGGAAAAAGTCCTCGTAGGCTCCGTTTCCCAAGCTGTTGTAGAAACCAGTTCAATTCCCGTCATGCTGGTTGAGAGTCGCCCGTAGTAGCCTGTGCATAGACGACAGCGGGCACTCGCTTAAAGGCTGGAGTGCCCGATCGCTCTTCAATTTGTGCCTTGAAAATCACGTTCACTTCTGGGTAAAACATCAGCGCTGCACCCTGTCGCACTGCGCCGTAGATTACTTCCACATCGGTTAGTTTTCCGGCATCTGCTTGCACGGTGACATGCTGATGTTCCTCTAAACCGATACTTTCTGCATCATGCCGATTCATTAGAATGCAGTTACGGTGAGGCATTCCTCGATATTTGTCGGCAATCTTGTAAACCACTGTGTTGTGTTGAGAGTAGCTGCGTCCTGTCATCAACGCCACAACGATCGCAGGAGTAGACTCTGACACTCCAAAATCTGTAGACTTTGGCAGAGCCAACTCAGGCAAAGGAGTCACAAACATCGAAGCTTTTCCAGATGGCGTGGAGAACTTCGGTTCTGTGAAAATCCGTCCGCTAATGGTAAATTCCTCCTGTGTCTCATCAATAGTTGCCATCTTTTCAAACCCTGGAATGGTTTGGGCAATCAGTTGCCGCACATATTTTGTGTCCTGGAGTTTGCGCCAATCTACCGGAAAGTCACCCTGAAGTCGATGTGCCAGTTCCGTCAAAAATTCTACTTCGGCAATCAGGTCGGCATCTTTGAGGTGAGTTTTACCTTCATCGTTGAGCCGTACAAAGTTGTTGCCTGACTCAACTGTTGTTTTGTGAGGATTCTCAAAGCGGTTCAGCACCGGCAGAATGATTGTGTTTTGCTTTGCCAATCCGTGAAAATGTCCTAGGTTTGGTTTTGTGGCAAGATAAATGATCGTGTCAACCTGACTCAGCGCCCGTTTTGCTTGGGTCAAATCAGGGTTTGCAGCGTAGAGGTTGCCGCCCAGACAAATCAGTGTATCTACATTGCCTACGTCTGCTGCCTCGATCAGGGCGCGAGTGTCATATCCTTGAACTCGACTGAGCGATCGCCCCAACAACTTCTCTAACGCCTGCTGAATTTCCTTCTTGAGCCTTATCGTCACTCCCATTGAGCCAAAGCCTTGAACGTTGGAGTGCCCTCTAACAGGCATTAAACCTGCTCCAACTTTGCCCACATTGCCCGTCAGCAAAGCAGTATTAGAAACGCTATAAACGTTGTCTACGCCATTTTGGTGTTGAGTGATACCCATTGCCCAGGCAAACACGACTTGCTTGGAGGTACCAATCAGGGTAGCAGTGGCTTCAATTTCAGCTTGAGATACTCCACAGGTTTGAGTGATAGCTTCCCAGGATGTAGTTTGTGCCTGTTCAACAACTGCTTGCCAGCCTTCAGTGTGTGCTTGAAGGAAGTCCTGATGAATCAACCCTTTTTCAATCAGCGCTTTCTGAATGCCGACAAATAGCGCTACATCACTACCGGGAATCGGTTGTAGATACAGAGAAGAGATCTCGGAACCTGTAATTAATGATTTCAGCGGAAAAGCAGGAGAGCCAAATTTAACTAAACCAATCTCCATGACGGGATTGATCACGATTATTTTGCCACCGCGATCGCGCAGTTTAATCAACTCGTTCATCAACCGGGGGTGATTGTATGAGCAGTTGGAACCCACTAGCACCACACAATCTGCCTGCTTCAAATTCTCCAGGCTGACCATTGAAGTGCTGGTGCCAAACATCTGCTTTAACCCAAAGGTGGAAGGCGCGTGGCACAGGTCAGAACAGTCCGCCAAATTGTTGGAGCCGAGCGATCGCATCAACAATTGCAGTAGATAAGCCGCCTCATTAGAAGACCGCCCAGAACTATAGGAAGCGACTCGTTCTGGCGGTTGGCGAAACCCTGCCTCTGCAATCTGATAAACCCCCTCCCAGGTGATCCGCTCATAGTGCGATTTACCCGCCCTTAAAATCACCGGAAAGCTGAGCCGCCCCAATCGATCTGCTTCCAGAGAAGTCAACTGCTGAAGCTGCTCAATTGAGTACTGCTCAAAAAAGTGACTGGAAATTCCAGGCTGAATTTCAGCCGAAATGGCTTCTACACTTTTCATGCAGCGCTGGAGCTTTTCGCCCGTCTCATTGGTGAAACCACCTTTCTGCCCGCCCGTGCCCCAAGAACACGACAGACAGGCGCTTTTGTGCAACAGGGTTTGCCATAGTTTTGCCCCTTCTGGTGAAAGCGTATGTTCCGCCCAATATTGAATTACCGATAAGCCGCCCCCAATTTCTGGCGTTTCGCTGTTCGTCTCGTGATCTGGGGGAATGGGTTGAACCGTTTGCTGTGGGTTGGTGTCCATGCGGCTTACCTCTCAGGTGACTTCGATACAATGACATCCCTGTAACCGAAGCTAGCGTAAATTTGAGGTTTGCGACAGGGATCATTGGGGAGACTTAACGAGATGAACGCTCAGATCTGCGGCTTCTTCAGAAGCCGCAGATCTTAAATCCCTAAGTCAGTACAAATTGATTTAACGCAACTGGAATCTGGCGACAATCGGCAAATGATCTGAACGGCCACTATCAGATTGAACGGTTGCTGCGATCGCCTTCCACCACTGCTGATAGCGCATCAATTCCCCATCGTGTGGTAGGTTTCTTCCACAAAGCCATAAAAAAATCTGGAGCAGTTTTATGCTCCAGAATCATTACAACTCTTCTGAAATACTAGAGGTTAAAGCTTAGCTGGCACTGACTACCCCAATCGGGCAGGCAACCGAAGTGCCACCTAACCCACAATACCCGTTAGGATTCTTAGCAAGATACTGCTGATGGTAGTCTTCCGCATAATAAAACTCAGGTGCATCTAGAATCTCAGTCGTAATCTCGCCATAATTTGCTGCGTTCAACGCTTGCTGGTAGGCATCACGAGAAGCTTCCGCGAGCTGCTTTTGCGCCTCTGAATAGACATAGATGCCAGAGCGATATTGAGTTCCAGTGTCGTTGCCCTGACGCATTCCCTGGGTGGGGTTGTGGCTCTCCCAAAAGATCTTTAACAGGGTTTCAAAGCTGACTACATTGGGGTCAAACACGACAAATACGACCTCGTTATGCCCTGTTTTGCCGGTGCAAACTTCGTGATAAGTGGGGTTGCGTGTAATGCCAGCGGCGTAACCCACGGCAGTGGTAAACACCCCTTTTTGCTGCCAAAATTTGCGCTCTGCTCCCCAAAAACATCCCATACCAAATATCGCCATTTCCATTCCGTGTGGAAAGGGAGGCTTTAAAGGATTGCCGTTAACATAGTGCTGTGAGGGCACGGAAATAGCTTCTGCTCTTCCGGGCAACGCCTCATCGGGCGTTGGCAAAGTTAGCTTTTTACCAAATCCAAATAACACCATTTGTTTAGGCTCAACTGAAGTATCTTTTTACCTTACTTAACTATAGCGTTTCTCAGTTAGAGCCGTTGTTTGTCATCGGTAATACTACTGCTTCACCTCAAACTCCAGAAATGGATGCTTTGGAAGTGGCTTGAGTTCTAGATCCAGCAAATTTCTTGTGCGACTAACATCACCAAACCCCTTGCAAGTTTAAGTTGTCACTAGACAGCCTAGCAGGTTGGGTATTCAACATTCATTGAATATCTCTGATAAAAATTGGGGTAGCGCCCTTCAGAGCGCTACCCCAATTTTTATTTTGTCCATCCGCTTAGCTGAACTATGGGGACTGATTTGATTTTTGTGTAAGTGCGGGCATTCTGCCCGCACTTACACAAAAATCTGAATACTCTCAACTATGAGGTAAGACTAGCTTCGGCGGCTGATTTTGAGAGGCTATAGCAACCTGTCTTGCCGCGATACCATTTGTTGACCTTTAAGCCAGCAGAAAGGATGTTTGAAACCCGCTCACGAACTGTACTCCGGGCTTCCTTAGGAATATCAACGACAAAGATAGCATCAATGATTTCACCAGTTTCAAGTACCCCGCCCGGCTTACGTCCTAGCACTTGAGGAATTGCTTCGGCGAGGGAACTCTTCCCAAACTCATCTCGAATATACTGCTGCCAGCCTAATGACCTACGGGCTGGTTTCGTCACCTTGCTAACTCTTTCACCCTTTCTTTTGGGAGCAGGCTCTTTGGGAGCAGAGGTAGTTTTTCGAGGTGTCTTACCCCTAGATTTTTTAGGTGTTTGAGAGGTGTTTTCAGCAGGTGGAATCTCTGTTTTGCTTTCTGCGATCGCCGCTGTTCCATTGGTTGGCGCTTCACCTGAGATTTTGGAAGCAGTACCATTAGTTTTGCTGTTAGGCAGAGTCTCACCTAGCTGTTGCAACAAATCAGAAGTCGATGCCCCCCCCAGCGAAAACATGCCGATGACTGTTTTCAGTCCCTTCCTTTTTTCCTGAATTGTTTCTAGCCGGGCGAGTAGTTCAGCTTCTTGCTGCGTGAGTTCAGAATCGGCCTCAATCAATTTGGAAAGAATCGGGTCAGATGCTTTGCTGGAAGGTTGAGAGTCTTGCACAGTAGGGAATTCCTTTTATTCAAATGTTGAACATCAACGCTAGGTAAAGAATGGATGGTCTCAACCCATTCGACACCTGTTTTCTACAGAAGCGCATGTGTGAAGGTTGAAATCCTCTTATTTGCAATTGTATGGCACAAGTACTCTTAAAGCGATCGCTTTTTAGTCTTTTATATCGGTATTTTTGAGTTTTTTCCCAAGAACATACACTTTTCGTCAAAAGCAGCACTAAATCTCACCCCAAACGAGATCACTCCAAACATTCTGAAAGCTTGTAATGCTGCTAAATGCAGCGGTTGTTAATCTTATAGCTAGCCGTTAAAGTCGAGCTCAATATATTTGGGCTACTGGTCGTTTGATATTGGTTAATATCTGCCTAGATTTGGAGGAGCTTTGAAGAGTCCAATCTGTCGTCTAGAAGGGTTTGAGGGGAGGCATTTGAGCAATAATTCTGATTGGATTCCAGGGGATATTTGCTGGACGTTATACCCTGATAGAGGCATTTGCTCCTTTTCAGACATATTCTTGAATTCAGAGCATTTCTACCCTTGTTTGGGAACCAGTGTTTGAATGGCTAAGACAAAAACGAGCTATGACGTGATTTATCAAGTAGTCCGTCTCATTCCCAAAGGGCGGGTAGCTACGTATGGGCAAATAGCAGATTTGGCAGATCTACCTGGACAGGCACGGTTAGTTGGCTATGCACTCTATCGAGTAGATATGCAGCTATCAGATGTTCCCTGGCATCGAGTGATTAATGCAAAAGGTGAGGTGTCAGAGTCACCTCTACGCTACGGAACAGACTATTTGCAGCGATCGCTCTTGGAGCAAGAAGGTATCCTGTTTAGCTCTGAAGGTAAAGTTAACCTGAACGAGTACCGTTGGCGACCAAAATTGCCGATTTGGGAGACGAGGAATGAGGGGTAAGGAAATTCTGTTATACGACAAAAGGGATGTGTTGGGCTATACTGACTGCTGTTGGGCAAGGCATCTTAAAAAGAAATGCGATTGCTACTAACTTGCTATAGTTGACAGGACAGAGCTAGCGAACTGCTAGCTCGCTTCAGGGGACTACCGTTCACTTAACGCTGTTGAAGCCACATCGTTTCAGCTAACCGTGCAATAGCCGAACGGCACCCCCTCCTATGTCTGACCCATCAATTTTGCTGCTGCTGACTTGTGTTACTTGCGCTGACAGCCCTGACAGTTTTGCCCATCCGGCTATGTTGGACTGCTCTACGGTTGAGGCTTCTGTTCAGCCGCAGCGATCCGGGCGGTTAGAGAGTGCGATCGATTGCACTCATTCTGTTAGTGCCCCAGAGGTGATTCCGGCTTTTATAACTACTGCTTCTCAGCCTGTAGCCGCAGTTCAAACTACCGCTCAAACTGTTGTGACTGAGGGAGCGATCGCGCCTCCTGAACCCTTCATCCTGCCTGAGACCTTTACAAAACCATCGACCGCAACGAATTCTCCTCAGTCTAACCAGTCCTCTTCAGCTAACTCGACTTCCGTTGAGTTGCCTGGTTCATTGAGGTTGAGTAGTCGGGGTGAAGCCGTAAGTCGGCTCCAGGAAAGATTGCAGCAGCTCGGACACTACACGGGTGCCATAGATGGCATCTACGGTCAACTAACCTTGGCTGCTGTCACCGAATTTCAACAAGCAGAAGGGTTAACGGTCGATGGCATAGCCGGCCCGGTCACTTGGGGTAGGTTGCAGGTTTCAGCAGCCTCTACCACTCCTTCAACGCAGCCTAACCGACTAACGGCGAGACTGGGTTCAGGCGACGCATCAGGCTCAGCCCCTGCAACGATAACAGAATCTCCATCCCCCGATCGAGCAGCTCAAACGGCAGAATCAGAGCGTATGGAGACTGCAAGCACAGCAGGAGAAACGGCAGCCAATGCCTCCACTTCCGAAGAAGGTCAGATTCCACCCACAGAAGATACGGATCAAGTAGAAGACGCTGACTTAGAGCAGTCATCTGCCGATCGCGAATCCCAACAATCTCCCGAATTTGTCTTTGATACCTCACCCAGCGGTATCCCCTTCTACTTCTGGATAGGTGCTTGGGCAATTTTTTACATTGGAGGAATGCTATTTATCTTCAAAGACAACATCATCAGTAAATTGGGTCTTACATGGGGCACTGACGATACTGAACCGCAAGACATTCAGCTTCCCACGTTTGGACCACAAACCACAATGGGTGAGTTTGCCTCTGCTTTAGACTATGGGCAGAGTTCAGATGATTCCGATGGATTTGGTGCCGCGATTTCTAATTCTTCTAAGCAAGAAAAGCAGAGTTTGGTGAGCCAGCATGACTCCCCTCTTTACTTTTCAAGGGAGGGAGACAGCCCTTCACAAGAGACTGAAAACCTTCAAACAGACTCAAACCCTCCTAGCAGGATGAGCAACCCTCCCATTTTTTCCTTGTTGGAAAAGCTGGCTTATGAGAGTCCCAGGCTATCCAACCAGGAACTAACCCCGGTTTGGGCAGATGGAGGGGTCGTTGAGCCAGTTAGAGGGCTATTTAGTGACTTGCCGCATCCACTAGGCGGTCAGCCGTCAGAGCGTAGACGAAATAAGGCGATCGCCCCCCCTCCCCCACCGCCCGGGTTTATTCAATCCCAAAAGCAAAGTTCAAATCAAGCCGAAGCCCCCAGCACTCTAATTGCCACTTTGCCTAATGAAGACCCTGAAACTAACAATTCCTACACTTACGCGCTGCTTGATAACGCTGAAGGATATTTTCTATTGAAAGGAAATGAGTTGAGAATTTACGACTCTGCCCTAGTTCAAATTGAATCCGATGTTGATCATGCAATTACCTTGCGCCGCACTGACGCTAAAGGGACGCAGGTTGATAAGTCATTCGTAGTGAACTTCACAAAAACCGACGATGATGACGCAGCGGAAGTAGCCCGCTCAGCCTAAAGAAACGACTGCAAAACGATAAATATTTACTCTTGAAGGACTTACGCATTCGTTCACGTCATCCACGGCTTATGCCCGAGATAACGTGGAGTTTGTGTCATACCAACTTGATTCTTAGAGGTTGCAGATGCGGGTAAGGACTCATCGCAATGAGCCCTTACAGAAGTTGATGTGTCGCGAAGCCTGGTTAAATCGATATCAGTTTTGCATTATGTCTGCATGAGTTCTGTACTTTTCAAAAGTCACTCAAAGGACAACGGTTTTTCTTTAACGACTGATTAGAATTTCTGGTAAAGATACAGGAAATTGCGTTTTTGTAAGTGATGATTGTAAAGTAGCTCGCATCGCTCAAATTAATGAAATCCGGAGATTAATGAATCCGAGGCTTGAACAACGGAAAGGCTTCTAGTTCGCCTTTATCTAATTTTCTTCTACCTGAAGTGTGAGAATTGCTGCCTTTAAGGGAACTTTATTGTTGTACGAAATGTCTAAGAAGATAGCTTGGGTGCTCTGCCGACTGACGTTCACTCAAAGGATAATTCATGGCTATTATCACGGTTACAACCACCGCAGACAGCGGAACTGGTTCACTGAGAGAAGCAATTGCCAATGCCCAGTCGGGAGACACTGTCAAGTTTTCATCCAACCTTGCTAACCAAAAAATTACGCTAACCGGCGGACAGCTTACAGTTAACAAGGGAATCTCCATTGATGGTTCAGAAGCGCCTAACTTAACCGTTAGTGGTAATAACTCCACCCGTATCCTCGTTGTCGAGAAATTTCTAAATGTCAATATCAAGAATTTGAATTTCACCAGTGGAAAAACCATAGGTGTAGGAAGTGCGGGTGAAGGTGGCGCAATTCAGGTGCGTGACTACAGCACATTGACTGTAGAAAACAGTAAATTTACCAACAACAAGGCGAGTCGTGGTGGTGCAATTCGCGTCGGTTACGGCGGCGGATTGACAGTGCGAGGCAGCACTTTTGATAGTAACGACGGCACCCTCTCAAACGATGGCTTTAGTGCTGGGGCGATCGCCACCTACGGTGCAGGCGGAGCGGCAGGCACAGGCAAACTCGTGATTGAAAACAGCACCTTCACCAACAACAGAGGGGTGAACGGTGGAGCTGTTTACAATCTGCTCGGACCTGTTACCATCAAGAACTCAGTTTTCAAGAACAACACCAGTACTCGCGAAGGAGGAGCCCTCTTCACCGATGGTGCCAATGGCGACGAACGAGATACTGTGGGTGGCAAGATCCTGATTGAGTCCAGCCAATTTGAGGGCAACAAAGCCACAGCAGGGGGAGGAGCGCTGTACCTGTGGACTTACACCGGAGACGAAGTAATTGTCAAAGACAGCAGCATTTTGGGCAACTCCGTCACTAGAGGTGGTTCAAATAACCTCGGACGCGGCGGTGGCATTGAGTTCGCTGGCAGTAAACTCACGATCGTCGACACGACTATCGCAAATAACACCTCTCCAGTCCAAGGTGGTGGATTGTGGGTGAACAACAATACCTCTGGTGTCACCATTACCAACTCCACCATTTCTGGTAACAAAGCCCTGGAAGATGCGGGCGGTGCCATGTTCCTGAATACCAGGGACGGTAAACCTATCAAAATCGTTAACTCTACGATTGCTGACAACTTTGCTGGAAGGGATGCAGGCGCAATCTGGACGGGCGGTAGCAACAGTGATGATGTCACCTTGACTAACACCCTCTTGGCAGGGAACGTTGCACAATCGACTAAACAAGGGCACTCCAATTTCACCCTGCGCGATGGCGGTGGCAACATTGTTGAAACCATTGTGGATGGCAGAGGACCCAAAGTCACGCAAAACAGTCGTTATGTAGATGATGTGAATCTGGGTGACTTGTTAAAGGTCGGCAATGACTATGTGCGTCAGCTTTTGCAGGATAGCCCAGCTATCAATTCAGGCACGACCAACGGTGCAACTACAACTGATCAGAGAGGAGTTACACGGGACAGCAGACCAGACGTTGGAGCCTATGAGGTAAAAACTCAAACGACAATTCCGCCCAGAGAGGAGCCTTCCCTTCCTAGTGAGCCTCCCACACCACCAGACAGTGGCACTCCTACGCCTCCTAATAATGGCGGTGAAACTCCTACACCACCAGACAGTGGTTCTCCTACACCACCAGACACTACACCACCGGACAGTGGTTCTCCTACCCCTCCCGATACGAGCACGCCTGACCCTCTTGTTGCTGAAGCAGATACCATTACAACGAAGGCGAACACCGAAGTCAAAATTGATGTGCTTGCCAACGACCAGGTAGCAGGTGACTTTACCCTTTCCATTGGCGATCGCCCCACTAAGGGGAATGTCACACTTGACAACAACGGTACGCTCAACAACCTAACAGATGACTTTATCCGGTACACCCCTGAAGCCGATGCCATAGGCGAAGATAGTTTTACCTATCGGTTAAGTCGGAATGGCGAAAGTGTTTCTGGAACGGTCAAAATTACAGTCACCGAAGACCCATTGCCAGAAACTCCGCTGCCGACGACTCCGTCGCCGACGACTCCGCCGACGACTCCGTCGCCCAGCCAGCCATTGCCTGAAACCCCATCGCCTGAAACTCCATCCCCTGTTGGGCCTGAGCCCAGTCTATTTACGCAAACCAAACTAATTGATTTGCGTAACATTGATTTCAATGGCGACGGTGAATTGAACTCTGAAGTTGCAGCAACATTTGATGAGGTTACTAGCAACGCAGCCTACAGCAACTCAGTTGGGCTATACGTTGTGGCAGATGAATCAGGGGCAGTGCTTGATTCAGACACTGACCAGTTGATCCGCCCAGGAGAATCAGGTTACGCAGAGGCAGCACTCAAACAACGGTTAACGGATGTAGAACTCGACCGAGCTACAGGAGAACTTGCAACTTCCTTGGAGACAGGTGCGCTCTTGGCACCATACATTATCTCCAACGGCACGGCAGATGAGTTCCTCAGCCAGAACCCCAGCAACTTAGAAAACAGTGGACCGCTCAATGCTTTCTTTGCCTTTGGAGTAGCTAACCCTGACAAGAAGGATCACGTCAAACTGCTCAACGACAATACCCTTGTCTTTGAGGATAAGTTGGGCGGAGGCGATCAGGACTTCAATGACTTTGCCTTTAAGGTAAACGTGCAGAGTGCTGTGTAAGACAGTTTCTAAGCAACGTATGAAGTCAGCGATTTAAATTGTGACAAAAAAGGTGAGGGTTTTACCCTCACCTTTTTTGTCAAAAAGTCCGATGCTTAAAATGAGTAATGATTAAAAACTTCTGTGTTTCCTTGCTCGTCAAACGAAAACACGCTGAAAGATTCTCGCTCATCTCCAGATTCCATACCTGGTGTTCCGACTGGCATTCCTGGAACAGCAATCCCTACAACATTAGGACGTTCCGCTAGCAGTCGTTTAATGTCTTCAGCCGGGACGTGTCCTTCGACCACATATCCACCAATGATTGCAGTATGGCAAGAGGTTAAGTCATCTGGAATTCCGTATTGCTGTTTGAGAGCATCAACTTCGGGCGTAGGCATATTGGTAGCCTGAAAACCTTGAGCCTCCAAATGTTCCATCCATCCTCCACAGCAGCTACAGGATGGATCGCGATAGACCACAATTTCGGGCATAGCTTCAGACATCACTTCAGGCGTTGAAGCGGCCTCTGCACTTACAGTTGTTAGCACAATGACGGTAGCAATCGCCATCCAACACACTACAACCAATTTGACATATTGATAAATCTGAGAACCTATTACTTTCATCATGACTCGTTCCTAATTGATCACCCATTCCTGAGATTGCTCTACGGTCTATTTTAGAAGTTGATTTTCAGTTCGCGAAGTATACGTAACAGCCCAACCCTTTCAACCTGCTCTAAAACATGCTTTAGTCTTGTAGTAATTTATGAGTAATTGGTGCATGAGGGCCATTCTATGAAAATAGTCCGTCGTTTGTTGACATTTCTTCTCATCGTTGTCCTGACGACGGCGATCGCAGTAGCTTGTAATTCTGGTGGAACTGGGGACAATAGCGCTGCTCCTGTGCGAGTGGGGTCTAAAGATTTTACAGAGGAATTCATTCTGGGTGAAATGTATGCGTTGGTGCTAGAAGACAGCGGTCTTCAAGTAGAACGAAAATTCAATTTGGGTGGTACGCCCGTCGCCCAGTCCGCGATCATCAACGACGAGATTGACCTTTACCCTGAATATACGGGTACTGCGCTGCTGACTGTTTTGAAGTTGCCTGTGATTAGCGATCGCCAGCAGGTCTTTGACACCGTTTCATCGGAATACAAGGAACAGTTTGATTTAGTCTGGCTAGACCCAGCTCCCATGAACAACACCCAAGCTCTTGCCATGACTCAGGAGAAAGCCGAGCAGTATGGCATTCGCACGATTTCTGATCTGGTAGGTCAAGCTGAGCAGCTTACGATTGTGACAACGCCTGAGTTTCAAGAGCGGGAAGACGGTCTACCTGGGCTGAAACGGGTGTATGGAGAATTTGACTTTAAGCAATTGATTCCAGTGGACGCAGGGCTGAGATATGAAGCACTCGTCAGAGGCGAGGCCGATGTAGTCGAGGCATTTGGAACCGATGGACAAATCAGCGCTTACAATCTGGTTGTCCTGGAAGATGATAAAGGCTTATTCCCGCCCTATCAGGTTGCTCCTGTGGTGCGGCAGGCAGCGCTAGACGCAAATCCAGAAATTCAGGATGCCCTCAATGCTCTGGCTCCCAAACTTACGGATGAAACCATGCGTCGGTTAAACAATGAGGTAGATGGAAATGGGCGTGAACCTGCTGAGGTTGCCCAAGAGTTTTTAGTTCAAGAAGGTTTCCTCAATGACCAAAGTTCATGATGGCCAAACCCTTGAGTTGCAACTGGGGCGATTCAAGCAAGCGAGCCGCATCAGATGCCACACTTCGGTAAACCAGCGTCGAGCTTCCAGGCTTGAGCAACCGCGATAACGGCAGAGCATCCCTGACATCAAACGAGTCACGCCAGCCTCACCTGGGCGATCGCCCTTCCCTACTTTCCGTTCCGCCCAAAGCTGTCGAGCTTTTTCTATCACTTCATTGGGGAGCGATCGCCCTACCAAAGCAAAGCTAGCAACCACCGGATAATTGTTTAATCCGTGCAGGCTAGTCAGCATTTCGGAGCCTCCCTGTAGCCATTGAGGGTCTACCCACAGGAGTTGGTCATTTTGCCAAACTTCGGTGTGCGCTCGCCATTCGCCACTAGCAAACTTTTCACCTCTGGCACTGCGTCCCAGTCGAGTAATTTCCCAACCCAGCCATAGCGAATCTTCGGCTAAGTCAACTCGCAAATTCTGACGATAGTTTGCGCCATCAAACACAATCGTCTCCTGTGGCAACCATTCCAGACAGGCTCCAGCAGAAACTTTGAGGTGAGTCGATTGTTTTGCTTCCACACCCTTACTCCGATACACCTTGGCAGCGGATGCAGTTGTGATTAGTGCATGGGCTTGGGGATGCAGGGAAACATTGAGAGAGAGGCGATCGCTTCCCACAATGCCGCCAGCCGTATGCAAAATTACGCTATGGCAAACCTCAGAACCTTCTGGGTAGAACGGTCGCTGCACTTTGAGCGGGGCTTGAGCAAAGGCACGACTGAGTTGAGTAGTACCCTCACGCAGGGCAAACTCTAGCTGTAGGTTGCCCTGCCAACCTGCCCATAAGTCAGACGTTGATTCAAGAATTTGATTCACAGCAAAACATGACAACACGACGGGGTGAGGTGCTGGTTGCAATCCTCAATAACGTGCAGGATATGAAGATCGCCTGTGAAAGCACTGGTATCGCATTCTTGTCGAGAGCGTCGAGAAGTTTTTGAAGCAACACTGGGCACCGGAGTGGTTAGCGTTTTATCAAACCAAAGTCTTTGGAAATGAAGGCTACGCTGTGAATTACTATGCCCGTGTCCAAAACATTTGTAAAGTCTACCGCTGTGAATTGTTTCCCGATGAAGCGCTGAATGAGAAATCTCAGAGGCAATATTACCAACTAAAAATTTTGGCTTTGCAGCGGTTGAATAGGGCGGTGGTGAGGGCGTTGCACAATGGGTGAATGATCATTTCAAAGTAGGCACTTGTCGATGCTTCAAGTAGTAAATTAACAAGCGAATCGATGCCTGAAGCATCTCAATGGACTTGGAATAGCAGAAGGTTTTGCGGTGCAGCCGCGCCAGATGGTGCCGTAATCGACTATTTTCTCCTTCAACCCGAGTCATGGCTGTTTTGCTCACCAGATGATCGCCATCT
>NZ_JACJOV010000158.1:0-62081 GCF_014695745.1 Leptolyngbya sp. FACHB-671
CCAGCTTAGTAAATGTCATCGCAATCGCTGTTTGATGCACTCATACTGGAACTGTAGCGAGCATAGCTCAACTTAACCACCCCCTATCCCTAGTGCCGCTGCGTAAGTCCTGTCGGTATTAAAAATTTCTGAATCGTTCTCAGTTTGGGCAATTCCCTGTTGGCTTGAGCAAGTTTTCCTTCAATCGTTTTCCCTGGACTGAAATCTCGCCTAAAAATGGTGGTGTATTGGGGATGGTTTATAAAACGCAGAATCCCTGCATCCCTGTGAATTTTCTGGGATACGGGGATTAAGTTGTCATTGATAAAAATGGCTCAGGCGGGATTTGAACCTGCGACCTTGGGCTTATGAGTCCCCTGCTCTAACCTACTGAGCTACTGAGCCTGATGCTGAACGATCGCCACCTCAGTCTTAAAACTGGGCTGCAAACTCAGCTTTATAAAATTAACATATCGGCGTGACCGATCGCTACAGTCAGCGGCAAACATTTTTGGGCAATAAAAAATTTGGGGCAATCGCCACCCACTCAAAAGAAGGAAGCGATCGCCCCGAAATTAGCCTAGACAAACTAGGACTTAATCGGCGGCTGCGGTTTCACGAGCAGCAGCAGCTTCGTCTGGGTGGATGCCTAGACGGGTCAGGTTGATCCGTCCGCGTCCGTCAATCTCGCGCACCTTGACAATCACCTCGTCGCCTAGAGCAACTTCATCTTCGACCTTGCCAACGCGGTAGTCAGCAAGCTGGGAGATGTGGATCATGCCTTCCTTGCCGGGAAGGAATTCGACAAATGCACCAATGGGGATGATGCGGGTGACGCGACCGACATACACGTCGCCAGCACTGAGTTTGCGGGTCATGCCTTCGATGATGCTGCGAGCGTGTTTGGCCTTTTCGCCTGCGACTGCCGAGATGGTAATTGTGCCATCGTCTTCGATATCGATTTTGGCTCCAGTTTGCTCTGTGATGCCCTTGATGGTTTTGCCGCCGGGTCCAATGACCATGCCGATCATGTCGGGGTCGATCTTAATCGTCAGGAGTCTTGGTGCGTAAGGCGACAACTCAGGACGAGGTTGGTCGATGGTGGTCAGCATTTTTTCCAGGATATGCATTCGGGCAGGTTTTGCCTGGCGGATTGCATCTGCTATCACAGAAATGGGCAAACCGTTGATTTTCATATCCATTTGCAGGGCTGTGATGCCGCTGTCGGTTCCGGCGACTTTGAAGTCCATGTCGCCAAGGAAATCCTCAATGCCCTGGATGTCGGTCAGAATGCGAACTTCATCGCCTTCTTTAATCAGCCCCATTGCCGCTCCACTGACGGGTTTGGTAATGGGTACTCCGGCATCCATTAGCGCCAGGGTGGAACCGCAGACTGAACCCATTGAGGTGGAGCCGTTGGAGGAAAGCACCTCTGATACCACCCGGATGACATAGGGAAACTTGTCTTTGTCCGGCAGGATGGGGATGATTGCCCGTTCTGCCAGTGCGCCATGCCCGACTTCACGCCGACCAGGCGATCGCATCGGCTTTGTCTCACCCACTGAGTAAGGCGGGAAGTTGTAGTGATGCAAATAGCGCTTTTGCTCGTCAGGGTGCAGGTCGTCTAGCTCCTGAGCATCTCCAGGCGTGCCCAAGGTCGCAACTGACAACACTTGAGTTAGTCCACGCTGGAACAGTCCGCTGCCGTGAACCCGCGTTGGCAAAATACCCGTCCGGCAAGAGATCGGACGAACTTCGTCTAGCTTACGACCGTCTACCCGAACGCCGTCCTCAACAATTTGGCGACGCATAAACTTTTTGGTCAAACCCTTGAAGGTATTGCCCAAAGCTTTAGCGTCTGCCTGAGCTGCAACTCGGATGGGGTCTTCTTCGGGCATTTCAGCGATCGCCGCTGCTACTTCTTCTTTGACCTTGTCTAGTGCTGCGTCTCGCTCACTCTTGCTGTATTCAAAGTGAGTCAGGATTTCTTTGATAGAAGCTTCGGTGCGATCGCGAATAAAGTCTTCTAAGGTCGAATCCACTTCGGGAGGCTGTTGGGTCACGATCTCAATGCCCAGTTCTGCCATCAGGTCACGCTGTGCCTGAATCAGATCGCGAACGGCCTCGTAGCCAAAGTCAATTGCCTCAATCATGTCTTGCTCAGGCAACTGATTTGCCCCAGCTTCGACCATGATCACGCCTTCAGGTGAACCAGCAACCACCAAATCCAGGTCGCCTGCTTCAATCTCGCTGTAAGTCGGATTAATAATGAAATCATCCCCAATCAGCCCGACTCGCACGGCAGCCATAGGGCCATTAAAGGGAATGCCTGCTAGTAGCGTTGCGATCGATGCACCTGTTACGGCTAGCACATCGGGTGGGACTCGCTCATCCAGCGCCATTGTCGTTGCCACGATCTGAATATCATCCCGCAGCCAACTGGGAAACAGCGGACGCATCGGGCGGTCAATCAAACGGCTAATCAGAGTTGCTTTTTCGGGGGGGCGACCTTCTCGGCGCAGAAACCCACCGGGAATCCGTCCGGCGGCATACAATCTTTCTTCGTAATCAACGAGCAGCGGCAAAAAGTCGATTCCTTCTCTGCCAGCGGCGCGGGTTGCCGCTACAAAAACTGCCGTTTCTTCTGATTGAACCAACACGGAACCGCCTGCTTGCGGTGCAAGCAGACCTACCTTAAGCCGAATATCCCGTCCGTCGAAGGATATTGACTTATCTATTTCCTCTACCATGCGGCACTCTGTCCTTTTAGCCTTATTTTTTCTTCTGTGGCAATCGTAGCACTGATGCCCTTAGTCTGCTGTTGCAATGAGTTATTAGAAGAAACTGCCTGAATCAATTCTCAATCTATCTTCAAGATTGAGGTCGGTCGGTGAGATATCAGGCGATCGCTTCACCTCAATCGCGAGGGCTAAATCATCTCCCCAACTGGTTTCGCGATGAAAAAACGATGAACTTCGGAGTTATTCGTAAGTTTGATTCAATCGTAGCGCACCGCAATAGTTTTTACGTTTCTTCAGGCAATCCATCGGGTTTCCGCGCATCAGCGATGCTGGACAATTTGCACAAGTGAGGTGCAACAGACCGCTCCCAAAGTTGAACTCTAGCCAGGGAATTTCAGCTTGGAAACCACTTTCATACTGCCACTTGAGAGAAGCTCTGGCTAATTTTGAAAGATTGTCTCTAATAAGAGAAAGCTGGCAAGAATTGAACTGCAAACCTCCCGCGAACCACCTTAAGAATATGGTTGTACAATGAACCCAACATTGCAGATATAACTGCTCCATCCAGGGAAATTAGCTCTACACCAGGAAACTTCAAGCTTCTGGCGGCTGCTCTGGGTGTTGATGGCGGTGTGATGTTTTGCGATTACCCCAGAAGGGGAACTCTTCGCATCGCCTCCTCGACTAACCGCCAACGCTTTAGGAGGGTTTAAACCTCCCACCTAGATTCAGCAATGTTCAGTTCCGCGACGTTCATTGATCGCTAGTGACGCTTAGTGCATGGCAATTCTTCACGGTAGCTGGCTTCTCCAGCCTCAAACGTCTTCTTCTCAGTCTTCTGGGCTTCAGGCAAGTTGTTTCTTGATTTGGGGTGAAACCTGGCGCAGAGTTGAGTCACAGGCAGAAGAAGCGCAGCCTAATGCTGTGTTACCCCATCCGTTTGTGATGACTGCTGCGGAACTAGTTGATTGGCTGCGATCGCTGCATCAGTCCCGCCAAATCAACTGGGCTGTCTCAGATGTGCCACTAGTTGAAGCCGGACGCACTACCCAGACAAAAGCGAAATCATCCCGGTCAAAGTCGCAAACCGCTACTCAAATAGAGGCGACAGCTTTATCGGAGGCTGCAACGGCTCGCTTGCAGTCGGTGGCTTTTGCCCTGCCGACCTATCAGATCAGGCTAGATGAGGCGGAGGAGGCGATGCGAAGCAGTTCCCCCGTTGGGGTAATCGCTATCCCGCAGCACTCCGCTGCTCAATCCGCTTCACCTGATGAAAATGCAGTCCCTACGTCGCAGTTCTGGCAGGTACAGGGAATTTGCCTGAAGCCACTGGAAGCGATTCAATTCCTCCAATCCTTACCCCTCAGTTCTGTAAGTGAAGAATCTTGGCTGAGCGGAGATTTGCGCTTTTGGTCACACGTTGCCCGTTGGCACCTGGATTTGTTAGCCCGTTCCAAATTTCTGCCGATTCTAGAACGTGTAGATGAAGTTGCAGTTGCCCGCTGGCAAGCCTTGTTAGACAGTGCTGCTGACCAGTCCCGGTTGGAGCATTTTTCACGACAAATGCCTGCTGCCTGCCGGGCTTACCAGCCGCTTGACTCCACCGAGTCCGTAGAAGCAGCCGTCTTCCCCGCAGCACAAACTCTGCTGCTTAATTTTCTGCACCAAACCATTGACGCTCAAATTCGGTTTGCCCTGACCAGCCATCCTTTGCCCACCGTGCCCCTACCTAAAGATACGCCCGTGCGGGAATGGCTCCAGGCACTAGGAGCGATCGCAACCGACGCGCCTCATTCAGGAATGGTTTCCACAGAAGCCGAGAAGCTAGAGCGGCTAGAAGCAGTCCTGAACAACTGGATCGCCCCTATTCAGCAGCAGTTGACCCAGCAGGCGGCTTCCTTCCGCACTTGCTTTTATTTGCGAACGCCTGCCCCTGGCAAGACGGACTGGGCGCTGGAGTTTTACCTTCAAGCGGCTCACGATGCCGATTTTTTAGTCAGCGCCAAAACGATTTGGAACAATCCCGTAGAGCGGCTGGACTATTTGGGGCGTACCATCCACCATCCCCAGGAAACGCTCTTAGCCGGGTTGGGCTTTGCTTCCAGGCTTTATCCGGTGTTGGAGCCGAGCCTACAAGTGCAGCAGCCGTATGCCTGTCCGCTCAACCCGATGCAGGTTTACGACTTCATCAAGTCGTCAGCGTGGCAGCTCCAAGACAGCGGTTTTGGCGTGGTGTTGCCGCCCAGTTTGGCTAATCACCAGGGCTTGGCTAATCGGTTGGGGCTGCAAGTCAGGGCAGAAGCCCCTTCGAAACGCAACAAACAGCGGCTAGGGCTGCAAAGCCTGCTCAACTTTAAGTGGGAACTGTCAATTGGCGGACAGCGGCTTTCTAAGGAAGAATTTGATCGGCTGGTGGCGCTGAATACGCCGCTGGTCGAGATTAACGGAGAGTGGGTGGAATTGCGTCCTCAAGACGTGCGGGCTGCTCAAAGCTTTTTTGAGAGTCGCAAAGATCAGATGGCGCTGTCGCTAGAAGATGCGCTGCGAATCAGCACGGGCGATACGCAGATGATCGAAAAGCTGCCGGTGGTCAACTTTGAGGCATCGGGTTCGCTGCAAGAGTTAATCAACACGCTCACAACTGGTAATCAGAGCATAGAGGCGATCGCCACTCCCGAAAGCTTTCAAGGCGAACTGCGTCCCTATCAGGTACGGGGAACCTCATGGCTAGCCTTTTTGGAACGCTGGGGTTTGGGGGCTTGCTTAGCTGACGATATGGGTCTGGGTAAGACGATTCAACTGATTGCCCTGCTGCTGCACCTAAAAGAACAGGATGCACTGGAAGCCCCAACGCTGCTTGTGTGTCCCACCTCGGTGCTGGGCAACTGGGAACGCGAGGTGAAGAAGTTTGGCCCAGATCTAAAAGTGCTGGTGCATCACGGCGATAAGCGATCGCAAGGCAAAGCATTTGCCAAAGCGGTCAAGGGCTACGACCTAGTGATCACTAGCTATGCACTGGTCTACCGAGATGCCAAAGATCTGCAAAGCGTTTCCTGGCAAGGGGTAGTGCTGGATGAGGCGCAGAACATCAAGAACCCAGAGGCAAAACAGTCTCAGGCAGTCCGCCAGCTTGAAACCCAGTTTCGCATTGCCCTCACCGGAACGCCGATCGAAAACCGCTTGTCGGAACTTTGGTCAATTCTGGATTTCCTCAACCCCGGTTATCTTGGACCGCGCAACTTCTTCCAGCGGCGGTTTGCTGTGCCGATTGAGCGCTATGGCGATACAGCTTCACTGCAAACATTGCGATCGCTGGTTCAACCCTTCATCTTGCGACGACTCAAAACCGATCGCACCATCATTCAAGACTTGCCCGACAAGCAGGAAATGAGTGTGTTTTGTGGGCTATCAGCCGAGCAAGCCGCCCTGTATCAAAAGCTGGTTGATCAGTCGCTAGTTGAAATCGAATCGGCTGAGGGTATTCAGCGTCACGGCATGATTTTGGCACTGCTGGTCAAGCTAAAACAGGTTTGCAACCATCCTGTGCTGTTCAAGGAAGAAGCAGCCGCAAAAGATACCAAGAATACGAAAAACACCTCATCCCTCATCCCTCATCCTTCATCCTTCCGCTCCCTTTCCGGCAAACTTCAGCGGTTGGAGGAAATGCTGGATGAACTGTTGGCAGAAGGCGATCGCGCACTTATCTTTACTCAGTTTGCCGAGTGGGGCAAATTCCTTAAAGCCTACCTAGAGCAACAGTTCAACCGGGAAACGCTGTTTTTATATGGCGGCACGTCTAAGAAGCAACGAGAGGAAATGGTCGATCGCTTTCAGAACGACCCGCAGGGCCCACGAGTATTTATCCTTTCGCTTAAAGCAGGCGGCGTAGGACTCAACTTAACCAGAGCTAATCATGTGTTTCACTTCGATCGCTGGTGGAATCCTGCGGTGGAAAATCAGGCAACCGATCGCGTCTTTCGTATCGGGCAAACCCGCAACGTGCAGGTTCACAAGTTTGTCTGCACTGGCACCTTAGAAGAGCGCATTCATGAACTAATTGAAAGCAAAAAAACACTGTCTGAACAGGTGGTAGGCACAGGTGAAAACTGGTTAACCGAGTTTGACACTGACCAGCTTCGTAACCTGCTGTTGCTCGATCGCAGCGCCGTCATTGATGAGGGAAGCTGATATACCCCCATTCGCTTACTTTGCTCCAAAGAGCATAGGTAATACCGCTGATTAAAGCAAAATATCGCGCTGCCATAACCTAACTCCTTAACCCTTAAAGATACGGTTCCTCTCACCTTTTATACGCAAACCAGCGGAGAACCTCCTATCACAGGAAAGACCTTATGTTAAGTCAGCTTGTGCAGAACAACACAATCAGTACGATTGAGGTGGGCACCAGACAAAAAGACTACTAGATTTGCCGCTCATATAATGATTGAAGCCCAATTAGCTCAAGAATCATGAAACCCAACACAGCTACTGCACTTGAAATGATAAAAGCTATACCTATCCAGGAAAGTGTATTTCCAATCCAGGCTAACAATAATACGCTGCCAACTGTCCAAGCAATTTCGATTCCAATCACCAACCAAGCTGCAATAGGTCTGATAGGTTTGGCGCAACCAACAACACAAACATACAGCCCAACTCCCAATACACTCCATCCTAGAATCCTCAGAGCGTCTGGTAAGGAATAGCCGAGTAAAGAGATAGGGTTGGTTGTAAATAGAGTAGAGAGTGAGTCTGCTGCAATCGTCAGCACTGCTCCATAAACAAAACAAACAATACTATCGACGAGAAGAGTAGTTCGTAGAGAGGGCATAAACAAACTCCTTTTGGCTTCTACTTGCTTGAACAAAGCAGTCCAATGGTTAGGATAAGTAGTAGTGCTCTTAAACTCAAAATTTAGGTTTTTGTTGCGTCTCCATCTGGGCTGTTGGATGGCGATCGCAATTTGAGGGAAGAACTTTGAAGGAGAGAACAAAAGCCGCGAACGTGACTGTCTTCAGTTGCAAAGGAAGTGACCAGTCGAATCAGTATTTCATCTTTGTCAATCACAACATTTCGAGGCAAAGACTCACGATACCACTCATAAAACTCTGCCCCAGAAGATTGCAGATAATTTGCCATCTGCTTTGGCATCACTGCGAAGATCTCATTGGCTTGAGTCGTCCAAACAATACGGACACCAGGAATAGCAGACAATGCATCTGCAAGTTGGGCTGCTTGTCCGTTTGCATGATGGGCAAGTTCTAGCCAATGCTCATCCTTTAGCCAACCTATGATTTGGGCACTTAAAAACCGACCCTTAGACAACAAATGACCTGCTCGTTTTCGACGATGTACGAATTGTTCAGCAAGACCAGATTTGAAAATGATCACTGCTTCGGCTGCTAAACAACCATTCTTTGTAGCCCCCAAACACAGAATATCAACTCCCGACTTCCAGGTGAGATCTGCCGGTGTGCAACCCAAAGCCGCTACCGCATTTGAAAAGCGCGCTCCATCCATGTGTACTGACAAGTGGTGTTGCCGAGCTACAGAGGTCACAGATGCAATTTCATCTGGCGTGTAAACCAGTCCTGATTCTGTTGCTTGGGTAAGGCTCAAGGCTCGAACTAGTGGATTGTGGGGAATATCAACGCCTGCGCCTTCAAAATAATCTAAAAGATGTTGGGCAGTGAGTTTTCCCTCTCCACGAGCAAGTCCGATCAGGCGAGCACCATTCGTAAAAAACTCTGGTGCAGTTGATTCGTCCGTTATGATGTGCGCCTGAGCGTGGCAAAGGATAGCTTCCCAAGGTTGCACCAGACATGAGAGTGCCAAACTGTTGGCAGCAGTTCCGGTGGACACAAAAAATGCATCCAAATCGCATTGAAAGGTTTCTCTTAAAGCCTCTACTGCTCTTTTAGTCCAGATGTCATCTCCATATCCGTGGGTATATCCTGCATTAGCAGTCACTATCATCTCCAATACCTGAGGAGATGCCCCTGTTTGGTTATCGCTGCCGAATTGCATTGTTACTCCTGTAGATGTGCTTCCCTGGTTATGCCCTGAGAATACTCGTTAAAGCTCCTTTTAGTCAGCCAACATCTTGCGATAAACGATCTTGTCATCACCTGTCGTGTAGAAGTCACGGATACGTGCCTCTTCCTCATAACCACACTTTGCGTAAAAGGTTCGCGTGCGCTCAAAGTCTGGCAATCCTGATGTTTCCACCACCAACATTCGCCCACCACGTGACGCTAGCGTTTGTTCAACATAGCTTAATAGTGTCGCACCGCGTCCTTGTCCCTGGCGGTCAGGTCGGATAGCAATTAATTGCAGGTTCCACGTTTGATCGGTCATCCGTTCCGGTTCACAATAGGCAACCCCAACTGGTCCATTATCATCGTCGGTGATCCAGAAATGATCTGTGTCGCGATCGCCCCCAAAGTAATCGGACAGCATTTCGTTCAGCGCCTCAAGCTCATTGGGCTGGAAGCCGATCGTTTTGGCTATGTCAATTAACGCAATTGTGTCATCGGGTATGCTCGGTCGAATCATGGTGACTCCAATATGCAGATCTCGATCTGATGCCGTGCGTATTACATTATGTAGTGTACGACAGGCAGTTTGATTTAGTGCTGAATTTAAAATGAAAAACTAATTAGAAAAAGCTGAGAAAAACTTAAGTGAGTTTCATCAAGAGAATATCTAAAAAGTGAGAAAGCTCTTGAAGCGAATAACTTCATAACAAGCTGTTTTTGAATCATAGGATATCCCTTTGGGCATAGTGAAGAATTCGAGGCTGCACTGTATTCTTTAATCACAGAAAAGCGAGTGAGGATCAGTGCAGGAATGACGCTGGAGACAGTAGAGCAAGCTCAAGTTTTGACGCTGGAGAATTCTGAAATCAGGCTCACTATTCGTCCTGATCTTGGCGGACGTATCGACCAATTAGAAGATTGTAAAACTGGGCATTCCTGGCTCTGGCATCCATCACACTACACTCCTGAAACAACGCGATCGCTTCCTGTTGGCGCTTCCTTTGACGAGCAGTGGACGGGAGGTTGGGATGAAGTTTTTCCCAATGATGCAGCCGGATTGTTTCAGGGAAGGACCTTGGCAGACCACGGAGAGTTATGGTCACAGCAATGGGAAATCCTGGAACGTTCACCCCTTAACATCACATTAGGATACCAGTGTCAGACCGTCCCGATACGAGTAGAAAAGACTATTCAACTTGATCCAGACCGCCCAGAGGCTCGGCTAACTTACTGGTTCCAGAATCAGTCTGAGGCGCAAATTCCATTCCTGTTTAAGCATCATGCAGCGATCGCAATTGAAGCGGGAGACGAAATTCTGCTCCCCGACTGTTGGGTAGAACCTGCATTTTTGGAGTTCAGCAAAATTATTGGTCAACCTGGAAAAACCCGCTTTCCTGAGGCGATCGCCGTTAATGGGGAGTCTGTTGATCTGCGTATTATTCCACCACCCTCCTCTCAACTTCAAGAGTTTTATTACAGTTCTGATTTATCCAGTGGCTACTGTGGCATTCGTCATCAACGCACCCAGTCTGCTTTGCTCATGACGTTTGATACTGCTGATTTTCCTTATGTCTGGATGTTCCAAAGTTATGGCGGGTGGCGTGATCATTATGTGGTTGTAGTAGAACCCTGCACCAATATGCCCTCTGATTTGGAGGAAGCGCATCGTCTGAACACGGCTGCATTTCTGAATCCTCAGGAGAAACAACGTCGAACACTCACTTTGCAGTTACAGCGCGATCGCTCTTCCTAACTTCTTAAGAGCCAGCACAAACAGAATCAAATTAACTAGCGTTTGACTCCACAAAATGCCACCCAACTTGGATTAGCATTTCCCTTTTGAGACGCATAGTATCCCGGTGTGTAATGCACATGAAATGCCTCAGGTGCAAACCCTGCTTCTAAGGCGTAAGTGGGGAAATCATCAAACTTTGACGAAGCAAGATAGGGTTCTGAATTTGCCCAGACTTCAGTATCACGGAAATACCGAGCAGTTAGTGTGGGAGGCTGAAGAAATAATTTGCTCTCCAAATGCACCATAATTCCTCCCGGCTTTAGCAAGCGATAGCTTTCTGCAAACACTCGCTTTCTCGCCACCCCAGGAATTTCGTGCAGAAGGATATGACTTACCACTAAATCAAAAGACTGATCGGGAAATTCAGTATTTTCAGCATTCTGTTGAGAGAAATGCACCGTTTGGTTTAAGACTCTTGCACGAGCGATCGCATATCTCAACAATGACGACCCTAGATCAATTCCCCAAACTTGAGCTTGGGGATAGGTCGATGCATAGGGTAATGTGCTGTGACCCACAGAACACCCTAAATCTAAAATCATGCGAGGCTGAAAATCTGGATAGTGCTGTGCCAAGACCTGATGAATCAAGGTTTGACCCAGTTCGTCATTGAGAGGTCCAAACCACCCACGCCCATATAGAAAAACGCCGTGGTCGTACAGCACTCCTGAGCCAAAACTGTCCTCAGGCTCGTGGAGATAGCCCCCTGGCATTCGGTGGATGTTGGTTTTACGTTGGTGGATGGGAATGTCCAGATCTGGATTCAGTTCCAGTTCTCCTTTCCCCTCCAAATGTTTTTGATAGACCGCTTCAAGGCGGTGTCGATCCTCATCGATTGCTGTCAACACATTCGCCCACAACCGATCTTGAAATACACCACGACGATAGTTAGTTTCTTTTACCTCAGGAGACTCATCTAAAATTTGGCGAACCTTGAAGTATAGTTTGTCCTGATCCGCTTCATCAGGATAAGCAGAGGTGATCTCAACTGTCTTACTCTGAAACAGTTGAAACATAGAGTTCCAAAAGTCTTTAATTTCACCAGCAAGCTTTAAGTCATCTTCAGGAGAATGAGCTTGGGGAAGCAAGTCATGCTGGTGTTGGGGACAAAGAAAAACCATAGTGTTAATCAGAACTCCACCTTGTATCCAACATAACCTATGTATCTTAAGCAATAGCTAAAAAGTACAAAGTCGTAATAATGGAGTACTTTATCTAAAGCTAACGGCTAGCCTCTCAACAGTTAAGTGTATTGGAATTGGTTATACACTCCTGGTACAACTCAATTCTTTTTGCTGCTCACATTGATGTCACTCCTTCTAAAAACTGCATCACAGTTCGATTGAATGGCTCAGGAAATTCCATCCAACAATTATGTCCGCCACGCTCTAATATCACTAACTCAGCTTTTGGAATTCTGGCAGCAAGCTCTTCTGAAAACTGCATAGGAATGAAGATCTCGTCTCTGCCAATTAATACCAAAGTCGGAACTGAGATTTCGTTAATTTGCGATCGCGTGTCATGCTGCATCAGCGCAGCAACCTGTCCAGCGAAACCGTGAATAGATAGTGGGTAAAGATGATTGAGCGCACGGTCAACCGAAGCTGCTACAGTTTCATCATGTTCAAAAAACTCATTAGTGTAAACCCACAAAAAGCTATCTCTGGTAGAGATTTCTAAAGACACATTTTCGTTGAGCATTCTCAACCAGATCTGCACTAAATGTTTTGCTCGGGCAGGAAATCGGGCAGCTGTTGCGGCTAGCAGCAGGCTTCTCACTAACTCAGGATATTTCAACGCCATAGTCTGAGCAATCATACCACCCATTGAAAAGCCCAAAATATGAGCGTTATCCACATTCAAAAACTTCATTAAGGCAGCAGCGTCATCTGCCATCATCTCGGTTGAGTAAGCCTCATTAGGAGCATCAGTTTGCCCAACACCACGATTATCGAACACGATGACTTGATATTTCTGCGAGAGAACAGGAATTTGGTTGAACCATGTGCTGCTATCCATGCTCAAGCCATGAATCAAAACTACAGGTTCACCGCTGCCGTGAATCTCGTAATACATCTCGATATCACCAATCCTGGTTCTAGGCATTCTGCATTCCCATTGCGGCAACAATGTTCCTATTTTGCCTCAGCCTCTCTCGATTGAGAATGAATGATTTTGCTCAGGATTGCTGGCGATCGCCTCTCACCGTTCCTCTTCAAACTATGCCCTAACTAACTCTATCAAGTGAGATTCAGCCCCCCATCTGAAACTAAAATCTCTCCTGTCAGATAGTGGCTTGAAACTAACATCGAAGCCACTTGCGCGATTTCCTCTGGTTGTGCGCCACGACCCATCGGAGATCGCTCCTCCCAAAGTCTTCGTGCTGCTGTCCAATCTTTGCTCATTGGGGTGTCAACTAAACCTGGCGCGATCGCATTCACACGAATCTGTGGTGCTAGACTCACCGCGAGCAACTTTGTCATGTGGTTCAGAGCAGCTTTACTAGCAGAATATGGAATTGAAGCTCCTTTGGGGCGAATACCCGCATGAGAGCTAATGTTGAGAATGCAGCTAGGACAGGCAGAACTTGATGACTGACGTAGGGCAGTTTCAGCCTCAGCAATGAGCGTCCAAGGTGCAATAACATTAACCTCATATAGATTGCGCCAGATCTCCGGTGAGGCTTCCTTGAGGGATTGATGTGGAATCGTCGCACTCACCCCTGCATTATTGACCAATACATCCAGCCGACCATGATGCGACAGAACCTCAGTAATCAAATTACGAGACTGGTTTTGGTCAGATAGATCCGCCTGAAAATAAGATGAACCAGGATGCGCTTCTGCTAATGATCGTCCAACCTGCACCGAAGACTTGGAATGAAAAGAAACAGCAAACCCATCTTCGGTAAGTCGTCTGGCGATCGCTAGCCCTATCCCAGATGTCGAACCCGTGACAAGGGCAACTCTTTGTAATGAATACTTCTTTCTCACCATTAATTCACATGTTGCAAAAGTGAGTGAGACGTTGAGGGTTACAAGTCTGCGGTCATGCCTTCGCGACGTAGGGCTTCAAGTTCGGCAGCAGTGAATTCGCCCAGAGCAACTTCTTTTTCTAGATGGTGACGTAGGTGAGTGCGAATTTCTTGAAGGCGGCTGTCTTCAGGTTGGCGAGGACGCTTTAGCGGAATGTGAATGGTTTCAACGATGCGTCCGGGGCTGCCAGAGAACAGCACAATTTGATCTGCCAGGGCGATCGCCTCATCCAGATCGTGAGTCACCATGACAACGGTTGCCTGGGCATGGTGCCACATTGCCAACAGATAGCGCTGCATTACCCGACGAGTTTGATAGTCGAGGGAAGAAAAAGGTTCGTCCATCAGGAGAACCTGTGGATTGAGTACCAAGGCACGGGCAATCGCCACCCGCTGACGCATTCCGCCGCTGAGTTCACGCGGTAGTTTGTGAGCATGGTCAATGAGCCCCACATCTGCGAGCAGCTTTCCGGCTCTGAGGCGGCGTTCGTGTCGAGAAATTCCTTGCGTGCGTAGCCCAAAGGCGACATTGTCCTGCACCGTCATCCACTCAAACAAGTTGTGGTGCTGAAACACAATTGCTGTTTCGGGTCCGGGTCGGGTGATCGGTCTGCCGCCCAGCAGTACGCGCCCGGTCGTCGCTGGAATCAGGGCAGCGGCAATTTCTAATAGCGTTGTTTTGCCACAGCCAGAGGGACCAATCAGCGCAGTGAATGAGCCTGAAGGTACAGTGAGATCGACATCCACCACAGCAGGATGCCCTGCATACACTTTGGAAACTTGCTCAAAGCAAAGTTCAGCCATTTGTCCTGCCTTTGCTCCGGGCTTCCCACCAGAGCAGCCGTCGCTGAATCAGCAAAATCAGGCGATCGATCGCAAACCCCAACACGCCAATCGTAATGATGCCCGTCATTACCAGTCGCATGTTGAACTGCTGCTGCCCCAAAATGATTAGCGCTCCCAGTCCAGAGTTGATTCCGGCCATTTCACCCGCCAAAACGGCCATCCAGGCTGCAAAAAAGTTGACTCGTACAATCGTTAGCAAACTGGGAGCTGTTGCAGGCAATACAACCCAGAGCCAGAGCTGATGCCCTCTCGCGCCGAGGCTTCTAGCGGTTTTAATCAGTTCTTGCGGCACGTTTTCGATCGCCGCTGCGGTTGCTAGCGTCATGACTGCAAACACGCCCATAAACACGACAAAAATGGCGGACTGGTCGCCAATTCCTAAAAGCGCGATCGCCACGGGCACCCAGGCAACTGGAGCGATCGGAGCGATCGTTTGAATCATTGGCAGAATCAGTTGTCGCACGGGGTTAACAACTGCTAGCACCGTTCCTAAGGGGATGGCTGCAATCAGTCCCAGAATCAGCCCAATCAAAACTCTAGCTAGAGTTTTGACGATCGCCTCCCCATACGTCACCTGCTGCGGCCCGATTCCTGCTGCGCCGGGTCCTTGCAGAATGTAAGGAATCACCACGCTGGGTGGCGGCAAAATTCGAGGATTGAGCACCTCGGTTGCTGCCCCAATTTCCCAGCCTAGTGCCAAAATAATCCAGGCCAGCACAAAAGATAGCCCAGGCATCAAACGGCGCAACCGCCCTCGCGCAAAAGGAGCGATCGCCGGAGATGCCCAGGCGGGTACGGAAGTGGATGAGGAGTCAGCGGGAGGCATGAATTAAGCCGATTGCAGTGAAGTTTCCTGAACTGAGCCGTCAAAGATCTCGTCAATCAGGTTGGTCTGGTCAGGCTCTAAGTAACCCAAATCTGCCAGGAAGCCAATGCCATTGCGAAGACTCTCAACTCCGGCTTCATCCATAGTCGGTTGAGGTACCTGACGCTTCAGAGCGGGAGCCAGAATAGACGCCTCTGAGCCGTAGAGAGGTGCTAATTCGGCGATCGCCTCCTCGTAGTTTGCATTCAGGTCTTCTGCCGACTGCCGCAGCACCGCCAGATAGTCAGCCAACATGTTTGGCTCTTTAGAAATGAAGCTATCAGTGGAGTTGATCACACAGTCTGAAGCCTCCGGCCCCCAGGCTCCGTTAGAGTCGCCCAGATAAGTTCCATCTGCTTGAGACACCACCGTTTCGGCGTAGGGTTGCGCTAGCGAACACACATCCACACTTTCTTCAATCAGTGCCTCACCCATGCCCACCATACTGGGGAAGAAAGTCATTTCATAACCAGAGTAGTCTACGCCCAACTTCTTCAAATGCCCATAGACCACTAATTCTAGAGTATCCAGTTGCAGCGTTCCAATTCTCAAACCTTGCCCCGATGCCTGCTTTAGCTCATCCAGGTTTTTTACAGAACCGTTGCGACCCACTAGCTCGATTCCGCCTTTGCCCGAACCGCAGATGATCTTGAGGCTATCGGTTCCCTGGGCATAAGCGGCTACCGTATTCGTCCAGGGGTTGTGGATTACGTCTTGGGAACCTGCGACCAGCGCCTGCAAATTTTCACCCGGCCCGTTGAACTGGGTCAGTTGCACATTTAGCCCAGCGTCAGCAAACATACCCCGCTGATTTGCTAGCAGCAAATGAGACACACAGCCCGCAGGCAAATGACCGACTCGCAATACCGTACCGCTACCGCTGCCTTCACTCGCTGCTGGAGATTCGGTGCCCCCTTCTGAAGCTCCGTTTCGTTGGGAGGCACAATTTGCAGTGATGAATGCCATAGACGCCAGACAGCAACTCCGAATAAATCCTCGTCGGTTGAGAGAACCAATGGGATGAAATAGATCGTTGCTCACTGCTGATCTCAAACCCTTTTTACCCAATCTCTTGCCCATTCCCATACCAGACCTCTCTTAATGATTAACTGTTCTGGCTGCTTGAGCCAATATTTGAAACTATGAGAACCTGAGCTTTCTCCTACCAATTCGACTAATAAATTTAACTCATTGAAGTATTCAGTTCTGCCTCTCAGAGTTGAATGTACATGGGAAAGCTCCTCAAAAAGCTGAAGTTTCAGCTAACAGGAAAATCTAAATTAAAAGACCTTAAAGGATGGAATTCCCTGTCATAGTTTTACGTACTCACTTTTACAAGTCCATTATTTTAAGCTTGTCTTAAGCGATCGCCCCAACCTCATTTCTCCTTATTTTCCAGATTGGAATGCAGTACTACTGAGTTACATTGAGAACTGAACCGTGCAGAGATTGGTAGCTACGCCCTGTAGAGAATCAAAGACATTCTAAGCATCTCACTTAGAACGCTGTGGACAGGAAAGGATTTGGCTCTGGCACCCAATATTCACCCGACTGTGTGAGTTGCTTTTGTACAAATAATGCTATAGCAAATAGTCTCTTTCAGTTGGCAAACGATGGAATTGTTACATGGAATACATCCGGTGCCATCTCAACAATTCGTTAATATTATGAATGAATTGTATGATCACCGTGAAAGTAGAGCAACTTAGCAGAGAATGTTTGTCTTGATTGGCATAAAGCTATTAGAATCTTGTCAACAAGATATGGTGACCAGTCTATAGCTTGGAGTCTATAGCTTGAAACAATTCTTTCAATGTACACAGGGCTACAAACCAATTAATAGACCAGTCGTTATAGTATTATTTTCTTGTTCTCACCGTGAACCAACCCACTAACACCAAAACCCGAATGATTACCGCGACGGCTGAACTGCTTCAAGTTCAGGGCTATCATGCCACTGGGCTGAACCAGATCACCCAAGAGAGCAACACGCCAAAAGGCTCTCTCTACTTCCACTTTCCAGGAGGTAAGGAGGAATTGGCGATCGCTGCTATTGAGGCGGCAGGCGCAGAAGAAAGCCAGAAGATTGAGGCTGTGCTGAATTCACAGGAAGATGTTGGAGACGCTGTTCAAGCCTTTACTCAGCTTTTGGCTGAGGGAATGCTCAATTCTGACTTCCGTAAGGGTTGCCCCGTCGCAACCGTGGCGATCGAAACTTCATCAACCCATGAATCTTTGCGCCGCGTTTGCGAACAGATCTACATGCATTGGTTTGAGCTAATCGAGCAGCGGCTTTTGATGGCTGGCTTCAATCCGGCTGAAACCCGAACTTGGTCAACCTTGATTTTGGCATCGGTGGAAGGCGCATTGCTGCTGAGCCGCAACCAAAAAAGTGTTCAACCACTAGAGATTATTGGTGAACACATCAAGACCTTGATCAACCAAGCAAAACTTCAGCATCAGCCCCAACAAAATTTTAGTCAGTTGAATTCAGTGAGTTGAGTTCGATTGTGAGTTTACTCCAATTGAGTTTCAATGGTGAGCTAAATTCACCCTGATTTTAACGATTCGGTCGTGTTTCCCTGTTGTAGTTTGTACGTTCTATGTATTGCCGTTAGCTTATAGTGAATAGCTCACAGCAAATGACAATTGACAAAGCTCAAACAAAGCTTAAAAGGTTGCCTTTGGGTTAATTAAGAACAGACAAAACCGCTTAACTCAGCAATAGAATCAGGCTGTCGCATCTTCATTCACCTCTTCGTTCCTTTGCCGCAAAGTTATGGTTCACCACGTCTTAAAGGCAACTTGTGACACTGTTCATTTAGGGGGTTTTTCTCCCAAGCTTAAGCCCGCTCTGGTCATTGATTCGGGTGATAGCATCGATGTTGAAACCTATACGGGCTATTACGTGTATGAGCAAGCCCCTGAAGATTTTGTCAACGCCGAATTTTTAGAAATTTGTCATAACTTGCCTGCGGAACGCAAGATTGATGTCGGACCGCACTTAATGACTGGCCCTATTTTTGTTAATGATGCAGAGCCAGGAGACGTGCTGGAGGTGAGGCTCAATGCGATTAGCCCTCGGCTGCCTGTCGGGTTCAATGCGATTCGTCCGGGCTGGGGTGCTTTGGCAGAGCGGTTTACTGAAGCCAATCTCAAGTTTATTCGACTTGATCTAGAGAAGGGTGTAGCAGAGTATCCAGAAGGTAGTGGTATTCAGATCCCAATTCGGCCGATGTTTGGCATCTTGGGGGTGGCGACTCCAGAAGACTATAGCTCGATTCCGCCAGGAGCTTATGGCGGCAATATCGACAATCCTGAACTGCAAGCAGGTTCTCGGCTGTTTCTACCTACTTTTTTGCCTGGTGCGCTGTTTTCGATTGGGGATGGTCATTCGGCTCAAGGCGATGGGGAAGTTTGCGGCACTGCGATCGAAACATCGATGAATGGCAGCATCGAGCTAATCGTTCGCAAAGATCTGAAGCTAACCACACCGATGGCAGAAACTCCAACCGACATTATGACGACGGGCTTTGCTGAGACGCTAGATGCTGCCTTTGAGATGGCGCTAGAGAGCATGGTCAACTTTATTGCCGCGTTTGCCAACATCTCAGCGCAGGAAGCCTATTGCCTGTGCAGCCTTGCCGCCAATTTTAGGGTGACTCAGGTGGTGAATAGCCCCCAGCGTGGCGTACACGGGCTATTGCCTAAGTCAATTTTTGCTAACCGTAGAATAAGTTTGTAAGTTTTAGCCTTAACTGATTAGTGCAGATCCAAATATCAGCCTGAATATCAGTTTTGAGTAACAGTTTTCCTCGGGCGATCGCTCTATTCCTGATCGCTCACTCTATCCTAAAGGTGGTTTATCCATGTCACTTGTCACTAATGGTTCTCAGCAGACCCGTGTGATTAAAAGCGATGAAGAAGCGATCGCTGTTGCTCAAGAGCTTGCCGACGAATTTGCGATCGGTGCTTCCAAGCGTGATCAAGAGCGAATTCTCCCCTACGACGAAGTTGAAAAGCTTTCCCAGAGTGGCTTGTTAGCAATCACCGTCCCCAAGGAGTATGGTGGGGCGTTCGTCTCTAATGTGACGCTCATGGAAGTGCTGACCATCCTCACGGCTGGAGATTCTAGCCTTGGTCAGCTACCGCAAAACCATCTTTACTCCGTTGAAGCCCTGCGGCTCGATGGCACCGAAACCCAAAAACAGTTTTTCTTTAGCCAGATTCTTAACGGAGTGCGCTTTGGCAACGCCTTTTCAGAGCGAGGCACCAAGAATGTAGCTGACCTGAAAACTAAGCTAACCCGCTCTGGTGATGATTACCTCCTTAATGGTCAGAAGTTCTACTCTACCGGAGCGCTGTTTGCTCACTGGATTCCGGTACTGTGTGTGGACGAAGAAGCAGGCGAAGACAGAACCTCGATCGCCCACATTCCCAAAGAGACCAAAGGAGTCACTGTCATTGATGACTGGTCTTGCTTTGGGCAAAAAGGAACGGGCAGCGGCACCACTATTTTTGAAAATGTCCCCGTCAAAGCAGAACATGTTTTACCCCACTATCTCGCTTTTGAACGCCCGACCTGCATGGGCTCGTTTGCTCAAATTATGCACGCAGCAGTCGATGTGGGGATTGCCCGTGATGCCATGCGTGAAACGATTCAGTTTGTTCGCAAAAACCCACGTCCCTGGATCGACAGTGGCGTAGATTACAGCTACCAAGACCCGCTGCTAATTCACAAAATCGGTGAAATGGAGCTGAAACTTCACGCAGCCGAGGCGATCTTGCGACGAGCCGCAGAATTTATGGATCGCACCTTTGCTGATATGAATGAAGAAACAACGGCTGCAACCTCGATCGCTGTTGCTGAATCGAAAGCAATGGCTGAGGAAGCCGTCATCTTTATCACCAACGCCTTCTTTGAAGTCAGCGGCACCAAATCGACACTCCAGCAACTCAATCTCGATCGCCACTGGCGTAACGGCCGCGCTCACACGCTGCACGACCCTTCTCGCTGGAAATATCATGCGGTCGGCAACTACTATTTGAATGATGCAAAGCCACCTCGTCACGGCTGGATCTAAGTCCCCGTAGGGGCGTCTCGCGAAACGCCCTTACCCAACTGTTGCCCTACTTTAGGGGATTAAGGACGAAACAGGTGAGAATGCTCTGGGTTATAGAGGCGCGATCGCGCTTCTACACCTTCCCCCTGTCCATCTACCCCTCTTAATGCCGGACTGATTAAATACATCGTCGTCCGGATCAGCTTCTCCTGCTCGGTCACAGCTGCTATCTGGTCGAGCGGCACAATCCAAATTTTCTCGTCTGGCCAACCTATGCGAAAACATACCGCAACTGGAGTATCTGCTGGATAGTGCTGCAACAACTTTGCTTCAGCTGCTTGAATGTGTCGCGCACTGAGATACAGACACAGGCTTGCTTGATGAGCGGCTAAGGATGCCAATTCCTCTGCCTCTGGCACCTGAGTGCGTCCGCTAATCCGGGTCAGGATGATCGTTTGCACCAGTCCGGGCACAGTCAACTCAACCTTGAGCTTTGCCGCCGCTGCCTGAAATGCGCTGATGCCCGGAATCACCTCAAACGGAATTTCTGCCGCTGCTAGCGCCTGCATTTGCTCGTGAACGGCACCGTATAGCGTCGGGTCACCAGAGTGGAGACGAATGACGGATTTGTGCGATCGCACCCGTTCCACCATCAGCGGCAAAATCTCCTCCAGCGTCTTATCTGCCGTCCGCACGACCTCCGCATCAGGACGCACGATTTGCAGAATTTGCCTGGGCACCAGTGAATCCGCAAACACAACTACATCTGCCCGAGCCAACAGCTTTTGCGCTTTTACCGTTAACAGATCTGGATCACCCGGACCAGCACCGACAATATACACACCTGGTGTGAGCACATGAGCATCCGGTGCATTGAGTTCATCGATATCCACAACAGCTTTAGCAACAGTCATCAAACCTACAGTCCTCAAATCCAGGTCGTTCAGCAATTCTACTTTAAAGCCAACATGAACTTCTTCTAAGGAACCATAAACTGCATAAATGCTTCCGGATCAGACTCGCCCGATCGGTATAGAGGAATGGTAGATGCACCCTGATTAAAACCCCGAAGTTAACTCTTCGGGGTTTTTCTTTTTTGATAAAGGAAACTTACTTTGATATGCTTCAGGAAGTAGGAATGCTGAGTACAGATCGAGAAATACGATGCTTCCTGGATAATTTTACAAAGACTAGATAAATCTCAAGGAGTCTCCGGATTTACCCTCTTCAATTGGTATAGAGGAATGGTAGATGCACCCTGATTAAAACCCCGAAGTTAAGTCTTCGGGGTTTTTCTTTTTTGATAATGAAAACTTACTTTGATATACCTCAAGAAGTAGGAATGCTGAGCACAGATCGAGAAATACGATGCTTCCTGGATAATTTTACAAAGACTAGATAAATCTCAAGGAGTCTCCGGATTTACCCTCTTCAATTGGTATAGAGGAATGGTAGATGCACCCTGATTAAAACCCCGAAGTTAAGTCTTCGGGGTTTTTCTTTTTTGATAATGAAAACTTACTTTGATATACCTCAAGAAGTAGGAATGCTGAGCACAGATCGAGAAATACGATGCTTCCTGGATAATTTTACAAAGACTAGATAAATCTCAAGGAGTCTCCGGATTTACCCTCTTCAATTGGTATAGAGGAATGGTAGATGCACCCTGATTAAAACCCCGAAGTTAACTCTTCGGGGTTTTTCTTTACTAATGCAAAACTGAAGTTTTGATGGCGATCGCTCAGCTAATTTAGGCTGTCTAGTTACCCGACAACTGATGATTGCAAACGTTAGTATCTGCTGTTGGGTTAACTTACGATGCTGCTTCGTCTTCTTCGTCTTTTACCCCTTTAGGTTGAGTGATTTGTGTGGCGTAAATTTCTACATCTTGCTGAATAATTTGCTCGACCTGGCTAGCAAAGACGTTAAAAGCCTCTTCGTGAGTTTTGTAGGGCAGGTAGGGTCCACTCAATTCAAAAAATTGCCAGCCCTGTGTTTTGAGGGATTCTACGCTGCGTCTGTAGTTGCGCCAGCGATCGCCATAGTTAAAAAATTGTTCAGTTGCAGCGCTGATCGCCACGACTTGACTCAGCACAAAAGCAGACCAGCTAATCGCATCTCGAATATAGAGAGCTGAGTTGGTTTGATTCGTTTCTGGATTGCCGGGGTTAAGGATGCCCGCACTGACGCTGCTTAAACTGACTAACGCTGGAATGATTACACCACCAATAATGGTCGTTAAACGAAGCCTGTAGTAAAGATCACGCGCTCGTCCGGCGCGTCCTTCCATCCAAAGAATTTGGTCAAGCCAGCGCGATCGCAAATAGTGTTTTTGACGATCCTTTAGCTCCAGATTTTCAAACAATTCACCAAAGTCTTTTTGTAAAAATTCTCGATAAGGATCTTTCTTAGCCACAATTTACTCCTTAGCAAGAAAGGCTTGTTTAATCTTTTTGAATAATGTCCTAAAGTCCGTTGTCAAGTCTATGGCTTGCACTAGCCCAGATGATATCAGGTCTTCGGCTCGTTGATCGGTTGCTTTACCCCGTAAAACGGCAGCCAGTACGTCTGCTGTACGTCCACTACCCGCAATCACAACTACAGGTCGCCCTTCTTGAATGTTTTGAGACGCGTCTTTCCAGGTCACCTCTCCCCCATTGATCAAGATGACTATTGAAGGTTGGGAGTCAGCCAAGGTTGAGGCAATTTTGGCAATCCAGGGAGATTCATCTCCCCAACTAGAGCCCGGAACCAAAGCAAAATGCGTATGGTTTGGCTCTAGGAGAGAGGCTTCATCGGATGCATTGGAAGCGTTAGGTAAGGTCGCCAACCCAATCGGGGCAACACCAATCAAGGGAAACGAGGCGTTAATTTGCGTGCGGGCTTCTCCCATCAGTTTCATGATGCCTGCGTCGGTGCCACCATCAACTACAAAGGTTTTCATGTCCTTTGCTAGAGGAGCCAACACTTTTACAAATAATGCCTGCACTCGCCTGCGGTCTGCATCACTCAACTTACTCGCACCGCCGACTACCACCAAAACGGGACCTGGCCCTTGCAAGCCGAGTTGGTTGAGCGCATCTGGTAAATCAGCATCTCGTTGGAGGTGAATTGCTTGTGCCGTTCGACCGTTTGCAAACGTTAGTTGAAAGCTTTGTTCCATGTAGAGGTGAAAAATTAAATACCCATTAGCTTATCGCTTTATCGCATTCTGATTGAATTTTTACATCCTGATTTTTGAAGTATGCCCTAAAGCAGATTGAAATAGTTAACTTTTGTGCGCATGGGGCACGAAAACTCAACGTTGACCAAGCAGACTCTAGAGCCTCTCTAAGTGCGATCGCAAAGTCGGGATCAAAAACTGCGTTAACGTATGCGCGTCAACGCCGAATTCAGTTCGTTCTTGGGCAGCTTGAATGCCTGCTTGAGCGTGCCACCAAGTCGCAGTTTGAACGATCGCTTCTGCTGAGGTGGAATGAGCGATCGCCTGTGCTAGTAGACCACCCAGCAAGCCAGTCAAAACATCGCCACTGCCGCCACGGGCCAGGGCCGGAGTGCTTTCAGGGTTTACCCAGACGATGCCTTGAGAATTGGCGATCGCGACTCGTGCGCCTTTGAGCAGCACAACTGCCTTGCTTTGCTGGGCGGCTGAACGAACGGCCGTAATGCGATCGCCCAGTTGCTCACCCAGATTGGGAAAAAGCCGCTTAAATTCGCCGGGGTGAGGTGTGAGAATCGTGGGTGCCTGCCGCTGAGCAATTTGGGGCATCCGAGCTTGGTTTGCCAGAATATTTAATCCATCTGCGTCTAAAACGAGTGGGCGATCGCTAGCAAGAACTTGCTCTACAACGGAGTCAGCATTTTGGGTCAGACCCGGACCACAGGCGATCACACTATATTTGCTCAGGTCGGTTTCGTCGGGCAGTTGGGCGATCGCACCCGATTCGTCTTCGACACAGCCCAGCGTCAAGGCATCGGGCAGTTGGGCGATCAAAATAGATTTGAGCGATTCAGGCACGGCAATGGAGAGCATCCCGACGCCACTGGCTCTTGCTGCCAGAGAAGTTAGAACAGCAGCACCCATATACTGACGGGAACCGCAGATCAGCAACAAATGCCCCTGCTTGTACTTGTGGGTAGTGGGCGATCGCGCAATCGAGAGGGGTGCGATCGCCGTTTTTGCCGTAATTCGATGTACCTCAGAGGTGCCCAGTACCGTTTGAATCTCGGCAAGCGGCAGGTCAATGTCGATTAACTCAGCCGTTCCTATATATTTCAATGCCTGATCTTGCAGAAATGCAAGCTTCCACAAACCCAAGCAAAAGGTGCGATCGGCACGAACCGCAGTGCCTAAAGCCTCTCCGGTGTCGGTATGGATGCCAGAAGGTAGGTCAATGCTGAGAATGGGCTGAGTCCACTGATTGATTTGATTAATGGCATCGGCGATCGCCCCTTCTAACGCTCGGGTCAGCCCATACCCAAACAGTCCATCGATCAACAAATCACAGGTTTCTAAAGCGGTGAACTGATCAGAGCAGGGAATGCCCAAACTAGCAGCATATTGGGCATGGTGGTCAGTCAATTGCTTGAGCTTGGTTAGCGGTTGGTAGAGTGTAACTTTATAGCCCCGAAAGTGAAGCTCACGGGCAACCACCAGCGCATCGCCGCCATTGTGTCCTGGGCCAACCAGAATGCCAATGTGAGAAGCTTGCGATCGCGGATAGAGCGCCTGAATCCGCTGGGCAAGGAGCCCACCCACCTTTTCCATCAGCGCTGCCACGGGCATCCCTGCCGCAAATACCCGCGCCTCGATTTCTGCCATTTGGTTGGCGGTGACCGCAAAGTGCTGGATTTGCTCTAGCTGTAGGACGTTCAGCACAATTCACAACTCAAAACTTCCTAACGCCTATAGTAAACTCTGGCATCCATACCAAAGTCTCTAAAGTAGCGATTCCAACGAGTGGCTGCACTGCGGTTGGCAAAGGGACCGACCAAGACGTGAGGTCCAAAAGGCTCTCGCCTACTTTCTGCAACTTGAGCCAGCCTTAAATTTCCACCCAGCCGCACCACTTGGGCATAAATAGCGGATATGTTGTCCGCATCTCCCGGAATGGCAACATAGTAGGAGTCATCCGGAATCGGCGTATTGGCTTGAGCAACTTCAGTGTCGCTAAAGTTAGACTGCTGTCCAGAAGCCTCTGGGTTAAACGTTGCTGCTGGCAGCAGTTCAGGGGAGGGCAGGCTAGATCCCCTTGAGGCGACTGTCTGGGTGTTTGAATTGGCTAACACCACACCTGGAACCCGGACCACCTCAGCCCCAATGCCTTGAGCAGCAAGCTCTGCAACCCGCCGTTCTGCGCTATCGGTTTGGTTAAACACGCCTGCCTGGATTACCTGCCGTCCATCATAGTTTTGGAAGAATGCGCCTGATTCCACCCGTCTCACCTGGTTTAGCAGAAGCGGGCTGTCTCCATTGACGTAAACCAGAAAGCGTTCTGAAGCATCAGTCGAGCCAGATTGCTCTAGATCAGCAGAGTCCGGAGCCGGATCATTGTACTGTTGTGGATACTGCTGGGGTTGAGTCGGTGCGACCGGAATTTCTTCCCCAAAAGTCACAGACGGCGGCGGTGGCAGACCATCCACAATCTGCTGTGCCATCAACACGTTTCTGGGTAACGGCTCTGCCCAAGCCGGAGCAATCATCCAACCGCTTCCTAGTAGCACGGAAATTGAGATGAAGCTGAGTAGCCCCGACTGTTGCAACCTAAAAGGATGACAAGATGTAGGCGATTTGTGGTGGAGGTTGCTCATGATGCGATCGCCCCTTTTCATAATGCTATTGAGTCGTGTTTTTGGAATTCGGACTTACCAAACGATCTAACTTGTGGTAGCAAAATTTGCAGCAAGTTTAACACGACAGCGACCTGTAAAGCGTTCATTAGAGGTTTTTGGAGGTTTTTAGGTTAATTCCACAACGGCTGTATCTGCTGATAGACGACTTAAGGCGCAAACAACCGCTAACCTGACGTAACCATTACATAGCACTCGTAGTCTCACCTACTTTTCTTTACCAGGTATTCAGCAAGAGCCGTTTGGACAACTCTGACACCTCTGGTGCTGTTTTTGCTTTAAGTCACCGTCTTTTGGTGGCATTTTAGACACCTCAAAGGCTCTGATGGAGGATAGCTCGCTCATGATGACATCCAGTAGTCCCACACGGGGGCAGATAGAACGTGCCTTGGCACAGCGTATCCAGGCCCTCTATCGAGAAAAATTGGGACATCGACTAGAAAAAGTTACCTGTCAATTTTTTGATGAAAAACTGGCAATCATTCTGGAAAAGTCTACGACCCACGCCGAGCAACTTTTGCTAGCCACAGAGCAAAAAGAACTTGCCGTTAAGCTGCGTTGGCAGATAGACATGGCCATCAAGCCTCAAATCAAGACCATGATTGAGGAGATCGCTGGAATTTCTGTGATTGCCTTGCTCAGCGATACGGCTTTAGAAAGTGGATTTTCCGGGCTACTTGCCGTTCTCAGCAGCCCTCCGCCGGTGCGCGACCCTGCATCAATTCCTAAAATTAGAAAGGAAAAGATAGTAGAGGTAGATGAGTAGCCGCGATCGCCATTAGCTCTTCAACTTCGTAAGGTTTTTTGATCAGCCCATTGCAGCCTGCCCCTACTGCCAGTTCCAAATAAGGGGATTGCCAGAGAGTTGTCACCGCAACGATTGGAGTGGCGATCGCCATTTTCCGTAGCTGCTTTATCAGCTCAATGCCATCAATATCCGTCAGCATGAGTTCACTCAAAATTAGACTGGGCCGCTTTTGCTGAACAATCTCTAGCGCCTCTAACCCTTTTGTAGTTGATAGCGATGAATAGCCACATAAATCTAAGATTTGACTGGCTAGCCATAGGCTATCTGCATTACTGTCAATCACGAGTACCAGAGAATTTTTCTCGGTTTCAGGCAAACCACTACCCGAAAAGCGCTCCAAGTCCATCAAAAACTACTCTCAACAGGCATAAGGTTGAGTCGCTGACTTACAGCGCTCAATTGAGGTTGTGGCGACGTTGTGGACGAGGCACTTCTGGGATAGGCGCAGAGAATTGGCTCGTTTGGAGGTTATCCAGTTTATTCCCTGGTGCTGACTAGACCAAGGGACATCAGTAGACAATCCCTAATATTCTTGCAAATGAGATACTTAGAGGATAAATAATTCTTCTAAAAATGAAGAAATCTAAAGATTTTTGTAGGATTTGAAAAAAGTTTGAGGACTTCCAGACCTGCTAGAGGAAAGCTCCGTAACGATCATTTCCTCACCCCAAGGAGTTCATTTAGCCCGTTGCCAAACGGTTTTGTCGCTAAATGTTAGCCTAAGTAAGGGAAAGTATGCTCAGTGTTAAACAAACCTAACCCAGCAAAAACCCAGAAAATAGAACTTTAAAGTTAAAGTCGCCTCATCAGTTCATGGACAAAGTTGTAGTTGGGCTATCGGGTGGAGTTGACAGTTCAGTTGCAGCCGCAACACTTCATCGTCAAGGCTATGAAGTCATTGGGCTGACCCTTTGGCTCATGAAAGGAAAAGGACAGTGTTGCTCTGAAGGCATGGTGGATGCGGCTCAGCTTTGTGAGCAGTTAGAAATTCCGCACCACATCGTGGACAGTCGGGATGTTTTCCAGTCTAATATTGTGGATTATTTGGTCAGCGGCTACGGTGCTGGGATTACGCCGTTACCCTGCTCTCAGTGCAACAAGGCAGTGAAGTTCGGTCCAATGTTGCGCTATGCCCAGGACGAATTGGGGATCGACCGGATCGCGACGGGACATTATGCTCGGATTAGCTATGATTCCCTGAGCGATCGCCACCAGCTTCGCCGCGCTGTCGATCGCAGTAAAGATCAGTCCTACTTCCTCTACGATTTGACGCAGGATCTACTGGCTCATTCCCAGTTTCCTCTAGGAGAGCAGACGAAGGTAGAAACCCGCAGACTAGCCGCTGAGTTTGGGCTACACACAGCAGACAAGCCCGAAAGCCAGGATCTTTGCCTGATCGAGGCTCACGGCTCAATGCAAACTTTTCTCGATAAGTACCTGGCACCGCAAAAGGGAGACATCGTTGACCAGTCAGGACGGGTGCTGGGGCAGCACGACGGTATTCATCACTACACGATCGGGCAGCGCAAGGGGCTGGGGATCGCGGCAGCACAACCTCTTTATGTCATCGGCATTGATGCAGGACGCAATCAGGTGATTGTGGGCGATCGCGACAGCACTCACCAAACTGAATGCACCGTTCAACAGGTGAATTGGGTCTCCATTGCAGCGCCAGACACACCGATCCAGGCTGAAGTTCAGGTACGCTACCGATCAGCAGCCGTTCCTGCCACCATCATTCCGCTGGAATCGTCGGAGAACGGCGCTACTCGCGTCAAGGTGATTTTTGACGAACCTCAGTTCAGCATTACCCCCGGGCAGGCAGCCGTCTGGTATCGCGGCGATCTGTTGCTTGGCGGTGGGTTAATCGAACCCCACAGCACAGTACGATAGGGGTTGGTTTTGAACTGAACCGGGATCAGTGCTGCTTGCTCAGCCTGATCACATGCTGCTAACCTCTTTACCTCGACTTCAATGACTCAGCACGTAGACAACATCGCCCCGCACGGCGGGCATCTGATTAATCGGGTGGCGACTCCAGAGCAACGCCAGCAATTTTTAGCAGAGGCAGATGCTTTACCTAGAGTGCAGCTAGACGAACGCACCACGTCTGATCTGGTGATGATTGCGATCGGTGGGTTCAGCCCTTTGACCGGATTTATGAATTCGTCAGACTATGAAGCCGTCGTCACGACAATGCACCTGGCTAATGGTTTGCCCTGGTCAATTCCGGTTACGCTCTCGGTGACGGAGGCGATCGCAGAACCCCTCAAAGAAGGCAGCAAAATTCGCCTGGATGATCCCAATGGTGAGTTTGTCGGCATCCTGGAGCTAGAGCAAAAATATCGTTACGACAAGCTCAAGGAAGCCATCAACGTCTATAAAACAGACGATCAAGCACATCCGGGTGTGAAAGTGGTCTATGAGCAAGGCCCAATCAATCTGGCAGGTGCAGTTTGGCTGTTGCAGCGTGATCCCCATCCTTTCTTTCCCACCTATCAGATCGATCCGGTTGACTCGCGATCGCTATTTCGTGAAAAAGGCTGGAAAACCATTGTTGGGTTTCAAACACGCAACCCGATTCACCGCGCCCATGAGTACATTCAAAAATGCGCTCTAGAAACCGTGGATGGGCTGTTTCTCCACCCGTTAGTCGGGGCCACCAAGAGCGACGACATTCCGGCTGACGTGAGGATGCGTTGCTACGAAATTATGCTGAAATACTATTTCCCCCTGGATCGTGTGATTCTCGCCATCAACCCAGCCGCAATGCGATACGCTGGCCCCAGGGAAGCAATTTTTCATGCTCTAGTGCGGAAAAACTATGGCTGCACTCACTTTATCGTCGGTCGGGATCATGCTGGAGTAGGTGACTATTACGGCACTTACGATGCTCAATACATCTTTGACGAATTTGATCCCACCGCATTGAGGATCAGTCCGATGAAGTTTGAACACGCCTTTTACTGCACTCGTACCCAGTCAATGGCGACGACCAAAACCAGCCCCAGTACGCCTGAAGAGCGAATTCACTTATCTGGAACGAAGGTTCGTCAACTGCTGCGTCAAGGTGAGTTACCACCCCCTGAGTTTTCTCGCCCTGAAGTTGCAGCAGAGCTGGCACGGGCAATGAAGGTTGCGGCAGAAGTTTAGTCATTCGTCGGGTTAGCAACGCAGAAGTTTAGCAGCGTAGAGGATTCAGTGGGACTAAAGCGTCGAGCTTTCTTACAGCAAGCTGGTTTAACACTGTTTGCCCTGGGGAGCAGTGAGGCGGCATTGTCTCTAGTGATAGACCGATACCAACAGGCACTCGCTCAGCCAACGAATCGCAAGTTGGCACTGCTAGTCGGCATTAACCAATATCCTGAGCAAGTTTCCGATCGCTCCACCTATGCCCTAAATGGTTGCATCACGGATGTTCAGCTTCAGCGAGAACTGCTGATTCACCGCTTTGGCTTTCAGCCCAGTGACATTCTGACGCTGACCGACCAGCAGGTAACCCGTGAAGCGATCGAAGCTGCTTTTCTCACGCATTTGACAGAGCAAGCTCGACCTGGTGATGTGGTGCTTTTTCACTTCAGCGGGTTTGGCAGTCAGATCAAGCTGGGAGAGAATGGTGAACTGGTTCAAAATAGCTTGGTGCCAGTTGATGGCGTTTTGCCTACTGAGGAAAGTCCATATATTAATGATTTGCCGGAGGAGACACTAGGGTTACTACTGCGATCGCTCTCCACTGAGCAAGTCACTGCGGTGCTAGACACTAGCTATGCTGACCCCAATCGAGCTATCCAGGGCAACCTGCGGGTTCGCTCTCGTCCCACTACGCCTAACGGTTGGCTTGCCCCAGCGGAACTGGAATTTCAGGCACAGTTGCGCGGTCGGGTGAGAATTTCCCAAGAACAAAGTCAGTCCCAATGGCGAACGGGTCAGTTGCCCGGCATTGTCTTAATGGCAACGGGACCAAATCAAGTTGCAGCAGAAGGACAATGGAATGGATTTAGCGCCGGATTGTTTACCTATGCGCTGACGCAGCACCTCTGGGGCGCAACACCTGCCAGTACACTCCAGCTCACTCTGGGACTCACCGCTGGATCTGTCGAGCAACTGGTCGGCAAAGAACAACAGCCGTATGTCTTGGGGCAAAAGAGCCAGAATCCATCCCTATCGCCTTACTACCTTAAGTCTGATGCTACAACGACTGCTGATGGTGTGGTTACGGCAATCGAGGAAGACGGTAAAACAGTCCGGCTGTGGCTGGCTGGACTTCCCGCAGCGGTACTAGAAAATTACGGACAAAATTCACTCTTGTCACTAGTTCCGTCGAATGCTCAGCCCGGTGAAAAGATTCAGCTGCTTGAGTCTGTTGTTGCGGACGTTGAAACGACCTCATCGGCAGACAAGCAACTACTTCAGATTCGCAGCCGTGAAGGTATATCAGTTAGAGCAAGAATTTCTGCTGCTTCTAGCACCATGCCGCTGCAAGTGGGGCAGCTAGTCCAGGAATCAGTGCGAGTTTTGCCACGCAATATCAATTTGACTGTGGCGCTAGATTCTAGCCTGGAGCGAATTGAGCGGGTAGATGCGACAAGCGCTTTTGCGACAATCCCCAGGGTGACGGCGATCGCCGCTGGTGAGCAATCTGCAGATTATGTTTTTGGCAAAACTCAATTAGGTGCTCCAACCCTGGCTGCATCGTTGACCGCATCCTCGCTTGAAGCAGGAGACTTGGAGCCAAGACAGCCAGTGAATGGTGATTTACCTGCTCCTAAAAGCAGTTATGGTTTATTTCACCTGGGGCGGTCTGCTCTCCTAAACACGCTGTCCAAGGAAGAAGAAGCCGTCAAAACTGCGGTAAACCGCATTACCCCCCAACTTCACACTCTTTTGGCGGCAAAGCTACTTCGCCTGACCAGTAACGCAGAATCATCTCGTCTGGGTGTGCGGGCAACGCTGGAAATGACTGCCCCTCAAGAACGGATTGTGATGCAGCAGGAAACGCCTCGCGCTCCCTGGGCTGCCCCTGCCAGTCGATTAGCCGGACTGTTTGTAGGCGATGGCAAATTGCCTACCTTACCGATTAATAGCCGCCTTCAGTATCGGCTGTGTAACTATAGCGATCGCCCTGTCTATTTCATTCTTTTAGGTTTAGATAGCAGTGGGAATGCGATCGCCCTCTTTCCTACACCCACATCTGAAAATAGTCTTGATTTCGAGGCTGCTCCCGCCGATAGTCTGCTCTCACCGGGAGAAATCTTGCTCATTCCCCAATCCACGCCGTCTGACTGGACACTACAAGGACCACCTGGCGTAGTCGAAAATTACGTGATCTTCAGCCATACCCCACTCACCCACACCTACTCTGCCTTGGAAATTTCTATGCGCTCTAAGGGAGATGCCAGACGGGTCAGCACCCTGGCAAATCCGCTAGAAGTTGCCCAAGCAACCTTACGAGACTTGAATCAAGCTAGCTTGGTCGCTAACAGTAGGACAGACGTACCGCCTGACACCTACACCTTGAATTGCAACAACTGGGCAACCCTAAACTTTGTCTATCAGGTAGCAAAAGCCTAAGTCTTGAGTGGAATACAAAGTACGTCATACAGCAGTGGCGCACCGTGCCACTGCTGTATGACGTGCAATTGAGAATTGCTATAGACGCAGTGGAGAACATCTGGGAAAAGCTCAGTAGTGCACCCATACAGAACTCGTGGCACTTTCAACTTTTTGCCCCAAGGTCATGCCCTACAAGAGCATTTGCTCCTTTCAAAACTTCTCTTCTGAGGGGAAATATCTTTCTAGGACATTGTTTTAAGTACTCAAAGCTACCTTCCAAGAATGAATGTAGCTGAATTTTGCCTACTCTTTTTGCTGCCATCTAACCGAAGAAATAATTAATCAAATCTTAAGAAATAAAGATAAGGAGTATACCGAAATTAGATAGAAGCCTCACAAATTTCTCTCCAAACAGTGGAAATTTGGAGACTTGGTTAAAGATCTTTGAAGAAACTGTAAAGCTATGAAAAATATTGCAGTCTCATACCCAGGAAATAGTCATTCTGGCTCCATTGTTTTTCTGCTTTGCTCTCAGTTTAGTGGCTGGAAAAAGCCAACCATAACCGAGTTTCAATTCCTGGATGTAGCGGGGATCACGCTTTAGGCTTATGATCCCAGGTTAGATTTACGTTGCAACTTTTATTAAATGCTGACATAATAAAATTAAATGTTGGAAATTTTTTCTGCTTATTAACTATCTTTAAGTTAGTTAATCTAGATACATTTTTCGATCGAAGGAGTAAGAGAAACCTTACTTTTTACTCTAAAGCTCTAGGTTTGTTCAAGATTTACTTTTTTTCGAAAATTAGCTGAGTCGAGAGGGTTTTAAGATGCAAACGATACAGAAAATACCTACAATTCAAGCCGTTCGCTGCCCGAATTGTGGTAGCCCAGCCGAGCGACATCACCTCACCGCTAACCAGCTCACTCGGACACAGTGTCCTGCTTGCGATTACCTGATGGTCATGTGTTCGGAAACGGGTAATGTGATTGAGGCTTATGCTCCGGGCATTCCAGCCTGATTGGCTTTGAAGATTTTAAGCGTCCACTGTGAGGGCTAGAAGTTCAACTTCTAGCCCTCATGTTTTTTATGCCGAAGCATCTGTCCTAGACAAAAATCAAATTGGTACGGTATCCCGGTTGTTAGGCGATCGCCCCCACCTTAGAAGCTCGTAGCTGACCACAAGCCGCATCAGCCGCCAAGCCTCTAGACTGTCGGACACTGACCGCAATATGTTTGGCTTTTAGCGCTTCCACAAAAGTTTGAATACGCTTTGAATCAGGACGCTGATAATCGACTTCTTGAATCGGGTTGTAGGGAATCAGGTTGACATGGCTCTGGAAACCCCGCAGATGTTCAGTCAATTGATTGGCATGTTCGGGGCGATCGTTCAATCCACCCAGCAGAATGTATTCAAAGGAGACGCGACGACCCGTAATCTGTACATATTCGCGGCATTCTTCCAAAAGCGCTGTCAAGGGATAATGATGAGCGCTGGGAATCAGCTGTTCTCGTAAAGCCTGATTAGAGGCGTGCAAACTTACTGCTAGCGTCACCTGAAGCTGATGCTGTGCCAAACGGCGAATGTGTCCGGGAATGCCAACCGTAGAAATGGTGATCGATCGCTGCCCAATTCCCACATCTTCATTGAGCGATCGCACGCTCGCCAGCACGCTGTCTGTATTTAACAGCGGCTCTCCCATGCCCATAAACACAATATTGCTAACCCGCCGCTGAAAATCTTCTTGCACAGTCAACACCTGATCAACAATTTCGTGCCGCCCCAAGTTGCGCGTAAAGCCGCCTTTACCCGTCGCACAAAAATCGCAAGCCATTGGACAACCCACCTGCGAGGAGACACACACCGTCAGTCGCTTGTCGGTAGGAATCCCCACAGTCTCAATAATTTGTCCATCAGCTAAACGCAGCAGAAACTTGACCGTGCCGTCTGGCGCTTCTGACCGATAATGCAGCGTCGATCGCCCCACAGGAACGTCCGCCAAATTTGCCCGCCACTGCTTTGGAAACACCGAAATATCTGCCAGCGATCGCCCCCCCTGTTGATATAGCCACTGGTGCAACTGCTTTCCTCGATAGGCGGGTTGCTGCTGCTGTTGTACCCAATCAGTTAGCTCCGCTAAAGAAGCCCCCAACAGAGGAGGGATAGGACTCACCGCTTGAGCAGGATTGAGGCGATCGCCCTCAGCAGATTGAACGGGGTCAATAGAATCGACAGCAGACATAAACAGCCCTGGAATGAGGAGGATCTCCATCTTAACGTGGAGGCGATCGCGCCATTTTCGACCGCATCCACCCAACTCAGGCATTATGGTTAGTGGTATTGTCCAACCTGACCAGAATTACAATCCAGTTTTTATTCAGTCCCACAATACACATGTTGTTGCACACGCTACCCCTAATTGCCAAATTTGCCTCGCCCGGCCCAATTCTCCTGGAGTGGGGCCCGCTCACTATCCGCTGGTATGGCTTGCTCATTGCATCCGCCGTCCTGATTGGCGTTAGCCTATCAACCTATCTGGCAAAACGTCGAAATGTGAATCCCGACCTGTTAGGAGATTTAGCAATTTGGCTGGTACTGGCTGCGATTCCCTGTGCGCGGCTGTATTATGTGCTGTTTCAATGGCAGGAATATGCTCAGAACCCAGCAGACATCATCGCTATCTGGAAAGGCGGTATCGCTATTCACGGCGCAGTTTTGGGCGGTATTGTCGCGTCTCTAATTTTTGCTCGTCTGAATAAAGTATCTTTCTGGCAATTGGCTGACCTGGTGTCACCCTCACTAATTTTGGGACAGGCGATCGGTCGCTGGGGAAACTTCTTCAACTCAGAAGCCTTTGGTCGTCCCACAGATGTACCCTGGAAGCTCTACATTCCCCCGGCTCAACGTCCTCCCGGCTACACTACAGCAGAATACTTCCACCCCACGTTCCTTTACGAGTCACTGTGGAATCTGGGAGTGTTTGCAATTCTGATTTTCCTCTTCTTTAGGGGGCTACAGAACCCAACAAAACTCAAAACTGGGACGCTATTTTTGGTGTACTGGGTTTGCTACAGCCTGGGGCGCTTTTGGATCGAAGGACTGCGAATGGATAGCCTCATGCTTGGGCCGTTAAGAATTGCCCAAATTGTTAGCCTGGTTGGAATCACAGTAGGATTAGCAGGTTTGATCTGGCTTTACGGTTTGAAGCGATCGCTCCCCGATGTGGTTTCAGAAGACGCATCTTCAGTACCAGCAAACACCAAGTCTAAGAATCATTAAACGGCATCCATTGGAAAAAGAAAAACCCCGGAGGGTTAACTCCAGGGTTTTAATCAGGGTGCATCTACCATACCCTTCTACTAATTACATAGGGTCGATCCGGAAACTCTGAAAAATTCTCCTTTTTCCACCGCAAGATGTAGCAGTACGGTAGGGATGAAGCATTCGGCAGAAGGATTGTGATTAAGTTGCAGAGTTTGTGCCCGAATGCTTCGGTCCCACCCAAGGTGTTGTCCTTTTACGAAACAGATTCCGGCTCAAGCCCTTAACCTTTCAGCTGCTTGCTTCACGGGTTCAAGCAGGTTGAGCGGCAAGTTCAGCAAGTTTAACGTAGTGATGTGTTTGTCTTTCGTACCAGGAATCGGACCGTGGTAATCGCTCCCTCCTGTCATCAGCAGTCCATACTGAGCGCAAAATGTTTCCAATTTTCTTGTCTCGGAAGGGGTATGGCTGGGATGATAAACTTCAACTCCCATCAACCCCGCAGCAACAAGTTCTTGCAACACCACTTCCACATCACCGCCACGAAACAGATAGGGGTGCGCCCAAACGGGTACTGCCCCCGATGAGCGCAGCAGCTCAATTCCTTCTACAATCGAAAACTTTTCGTAGTGAACGTAGGCAGGACAGTCATCTCCTAAAAAGCGATCAAACGCTTCCCTTGCAGAATTTACATAACCAGCCCTAACTAACGCTGTCGCTAAGTGAGGACGACCGGGAGCCATGCCCTCTCCCAGGTTTGGTAGCTCGATTGGATAGCCCATTTCTGCCAAGTTTGCTGCTATTTGTTTCGCGCGCCTTTTGCGTCCCTCCAGCCGCAAGGACAGCGGCTCACTCAATTTAGAGGCATCTGGGTAAAACCCAAGAATGTGTAGCGATCGCCCATTATGGACCGTACTTAATTCCACACCGGGGACAATTTCTAAACGCTGCTCTGCCGCTACAAAAGCCTCATTCCACCCGGAGACCGTGTCGTGGTCAGTGATGGCAAGTGCTTTGACTCCAGTGGCGATCGCTGCTTCAACCAATTCGCCCGGAGTTAGTGTGCCATCAGAATACGTCGTGTGACAGTGAAGTTCTAACATGTCCTGATTATAGTGATACCCACTCAAAAAATTGGGGTACGAAAATTGGGGTACAGAGAGGCAACCCCGTCGGGATTGCCTCTCTGTACCTTGTTTGGTCGAAACAGAGTAAGGCTGAACCTGAGCGATTTGAAGCAAACCGTTTCAGCAATCCGTAGTTTTGCTGAGACCTCTCAGGAGCGCTGTTCAAACACCCGTAAATTAACGATGGTTTGCTAAGGGTTCCACCGAGAGAATAAGCCTAAGTCTGACGTGAGGTCTTATCCGATGGTGGCTACTGAATCTTCTCTCCGCTCCGATAATGTGGAATTGCTGATGTCCTACCAGCACAATCCCACCGTCGCCCTTCGCAACAAACTTGTGCGTCTTAACGCAGGACTAGTCCGCAAAATCGCCCATCGAATTAGCCGCCAGTGCTGTGAACCTTACGAAGATTTGGAACAGATTGGTTATCTCGGATTAATTCGCGCCGTTGAGCGGTTTAACCCCAGCCAAGGATATGCCTTTAGCTCCTTTGCCGTTCCTTACATTCGGGGTGAAATGCTGCACTTTTTGCGCGATCGCAGCAGTTCCATCAAGATTCCCCGTCGTTGGCAAGATTTGCAAAAAGAAGGACAGCGGATTCGCGCCCAGCTTACCCAATCGCTCGGACATCAACCCTCTGATGCAGCGGTTGCTGAGCAACTAGGAATTTCCTTGAACGAATGGCGTGAAGTTAAGCTGGCCACTCAAAACCGTTCACCCCTCAGCCTCGACGCAACGGTGTCTCAACAAACCGATTCCTCAATGACATTGGGCGATTCTTTGACAGATCCTCAATATCAAAACCTTCAGGTTTTAGAAGAAGACCGCCAACAGCTTCAACTTGCCTTGAGCCAGCTAGAAGACAAAACTAGAGCCGCAATTGAGTTTGTCTTCTTCAGTGGACTTTCACGCAAGGAAGTGGCTGAAAGAATTGGAATCAGCCCTATGACCGTGACTCGTCGCATCCAGCGTGGTTTGGAGCAAATGACGACACTCATGCAAGCTCAAACGCTACGCACTGACCCATAGATCCTCACAGCAGTCCCAAAAAGCCGAGAGCGTTACATCCTTGGATGTAACGCTCTCAGTTTTTTAGAGCATTTATTCTCGTCTCCAGTCTCACCTGAAGATCAGAATAAGAGGTATTTGAACTAACCTCTAGCTCCTACTCCTCAAACAACCTAAGCACTTTGTAGCTCAAGCGTAGGATAGTCAATATATCCCTGCTCAGTGCCACCATAGAAAGTTGAGCGATCGGGCGTATTCAGCGAAGCGTTAGCAGCAAATCGCTCTGGCAAATCTGGATTGGCGATGTAGAGTCTGCCGTAGGCAATCAGGTCGGCTGACCCTTCTGCCAACAGAGCATTACCTGAGTCGCGGTCATGCCCCCCCGCTGAGATAATCGTGCCATTAAAAATTGAGCGGAAATGGCTAGAGGGTAAGTCTGGGCGGTTCGGTTCCTCTAGACTCATGCCCGGAACCCGTGGCTCCACAAGGTGCAGATAGGCAAGCCCAAAGCGGTTTAACGCTCCGATCACGTAATCAAACAGCGTCTGTGGATCAGAATCTTGCATATCGTTGAAGGTGCCGCTGGGAGAAAGCCGAACACCGACGCGATCGCCTCCCCACACGCCTGTCACGGCCTCCGTCACCTCCAATAGAAAGCGGCTGCGATTCTCAACTGAACCGCCATACTCATCTGTGCGCTGATTTGCTCCGTCCTGTAGAAACTGATCGAGCAGATAGCCATTGGCACCGTGAATCTCCACACCGTCAAACCCAGCGTCTAGCGCATTTTGGGCAGCCCGACGGTAATCTTCAACAATCCCAGGAATCTCTGTGATTTCTAGAGCGCGTGGGGTGACAAATGGCTTTTGTCCTTCATAGGTTGAAGCTTCACCAGCAGGGGCGATCGCCGAAGGTGCAACTGGGAGCGCTCCATCAGGCTGTAACGACGGGTGAGAGATCCGTCCGACATGCCAAAGCTGGAGAAAAATTTTGCCGCCCCGCTCATGTACCGCATCCGTCACCAGCTTCCAGCCTTCAACCTGCTCTTGAGAGTGAATGCCTGGAGTCGCCGGATAGCCTACACCTTGAGGAGAAATCTGCGTTGCCTCACTGATGATTAGCCCTGCCGATGAACGTTGTGCATAGTAAGTTGCGTTCAAAGATTGAGGCACATTCCCTGCACTAGCACGGTTGCGAGTCAGCGGAGCCATTACAATCCGGTTGGGCAGTTCATACGCGCCAACTTTAACTGGCGAAAGCAAATGAACATTAGAACTCACAAATTTATCTCCTTTAAACAAGAATGGGGATCGGAACTTAGGCATTCACTCTTTTGCCGTTGTTTGCCGTTGGTCTCAGCTAGCTCAAGCTGCCTGCTCTGAGTGAGCTGCTTCTATCAAAGCTTCTAGCTTTGCAGCAAAGACTCGCTTGGGAGCTACACCCACCACCTGATCAACGACTTTCCCCGATTGAAACAGCAGTAGCGTCGGGACAGCACTAATCTGATAGCGACTCGCAATGTGACTATAGTCATCAATGTTGAGCTTGGCGATCTTGGCTTGACCTGCAAAATCAGCAGCTAACTCTTCGACGATGGGGGTGATCATACGACAGGGACCACACCAGGCAGCCCAAAAATCAACTAGCACCGGTAACGAACTGTCGAGGACTTCTGCCTGGAAGTTGTCTTCCGTTAGCGTAATGTATCGAGATGAACTGGAAGCCTCTGAAGAAGTCTTTGTCTGAGATGTACTGGACATAATGCTAATCTCCTTTAGTCCATGAAGCGGACTAGTTAAGTGGTTAAACAACCGCTTAACTACGATAATATTGAAAAGTAACTCAATAGTCAAGTGGTTGTTTAAGTGCTTCAATAAGCCTGTTCGAGTTTTATTTGAAAACCCAATTTATTCTGCTGCCTGTATCTAAACATGGACAATCAACCGTCACCTGTGTCACCGCTGCTTGAGAAAACTGAAAATGACTGTCGCGCCAAAATTTTTGCGGCGTTGTCTGACCCTACCCGTTTGCGTATCGTAGAGCTACTGGTTCGCGAGAATGAGCTAAGCGGCTCTGAAATTGCTCAGAAACTTAACATCAGCCTCGCTCTGTTTTGTCACCACTCTAGGACACTGGCAGAAGCTGGGTTGATCACAACCCGTCGGGACGGGCAAACCAAGTACAATGCCCTGAATCGCGATGTTTTAACTGCCTGTCTCAAAAGCTTTTCTGGGTTGATGGATTAACCATCATCTTCCAAAAAATTAGGGTTCCGATACATTGAAAGAAGTCGTTCAAAGTTCTTCGCAATGTCTCAAGCCGATATGCAAGCTGATGTCAATCAAGCCGACAAGTCCCTGGTTTATCCCCCCAGTCCTAAAGTCGATCAGGTGGATAATTATCATGGTGTGCAGGTCTCTGACCCTTACCGTTGGTTAGAAGATCCCGATTCAGACGAGAGCCGTCAGTGGATCGAAGCGCAAAACCAGGTGACGTTTACCTACCTGAATGATATTCCTGCCCGTGAAAGTCTGAAACAGCGGTTGACCCAGCTTTGGAACTACGAGAAATACGGCATTCCGTTTAAGCGGGAAAACCGTTATTTCTACTTTAAGAATGATGGTTTGCAGAATCAGAGCGTTCTCTACACACTGCCCGAACTAGATGCAGAACCGAGAGTTTTGCTTGACCCTAATACGCTTTCTGAAGATGGCACGGTGGCACTCTCGGGATTGGCAATTAGCGAAGATGCCAAACTGATGGCGTATGGGCTATCTACATCTGGTTCCGATTGGCAGGAGTGGAAAGTACGAGATGTAGAAATGGGTGAGGACTTGCCTGACCATCTAAAGTGGATTAAGTTTTCGGGCGCAGACTGGACACTTGATGGCAAGGGCTTTTTCTACTCGCGCTATGACGAACCAAATGAAGCAACAAAATTAGAAGACATTAACTATTATCAGAAGCTTTACTTTCACCAACTCGGTACGTCTCAAGCCGAAGATGTCCTGATTTATGAGCGCCCTGACGAAAAGAATTGGATGTTTGGTGGCGAAGTCACTGAAGATGGCAATTATCTAGTAATTTTGGTGAGTCAAGGAACAGACCCTAGGAATCTAGTGTTTTGGAAGGATTTGAGAAATCCAGAAACCCCTGTAGTTGAGTTAATTAACTCCTTTGAGGCAAAGTTTAGCCTGATTGACAGTGAGGGCACGGTGTTCTGGTTTGAGACTGATCTGGATGCGCCACGCAGTCGAGTAATTGCGATTGATATTGCCAATCCAGCGCGAGAAAATTGGCAAGAGGTGATTCCCCAAGCGGATGAGACACTGATGGGTGCGAATATCCTAAATCACCAGTTTGTCGCTTTCTACCTCAAAGATGCCTACACCCAGGTAAAAGTATTTGACTTGAACGGAACGTTTATACGAGAGGTTGAGCTGCCGGGAATCGGCTCGGCAGGAGGTTTTGGCGGTAAGCGCCATGATACAGAAACATTCTACAGTTTCACCAGTTTCACTACACCAACAACTATTTATCGTTATGACATGGTGAGTGGAGAAAGTAGTGTGTTTCGGCAACCAACGGTAGATTTCAATCCTGATGAGTATGAGACAAAGCAGGTGTTTTATGCCAGTAAGGACGGTACTCGCGTTCCGATGTTCATCACTCACAAAAAGGGATTAGAACTGAATGGGAATAACCCTACTTACCTGTATGGATACGGAGGGTTCAACATCTCACTCACGCCGTCCTTTTCACCCAGCAATATTGTCTGGTTAGAGCTGGGTGGTGTGTTTGCGGTACCAAATTTGCGCGGCGGTGGTGAGTATGGTGAGGAGTGGCATCAGGCGGGTACAAAGCTAAATAAGCAAAATGTATTTGATGATTTTATTGCAGCAGCGGAGTGGCTGATTGAGCACCAATATACATCACTGAAGAAGCTGGCGATCGCCGGAGGCAGCAACGGCGGCTTACTGGTCGGAGCCTGCATGACCCAGCGACCCGATTTATTTGGAGCGGCTTTACCCGCGGTGGGTGTAATGGATATGCTGCGTTTCCACAAGTTCACTATCGGTTGGGCCTGGTGCTCTGACTACGGTTCACCAGAAAACTTAGAAGAATTTCAGGCACTCTACGCCTATTCTCCATTGCACAATCTGAAACCTGAAACGGGTTATCCTGCAACTCTGATCACAACGGCTGATCATGACGATCGGGTAGTGCCTGCCCACAGCTTTAAGTTTGCGGCCGCATTGCAGGAAGCTCATGTAGGAAATAATCCGGTGTTGATCCGGATTGAGACTAAAGCAGGGCACGGAGCCGGAAAGCCAACGGCTAAAGTGATTGAGGAGATCTCCGATCGCTGGGCATTTTTGGTGCGATCGCTAGATATACAGTCCCCTTGAACCCAGATTTTTGCCGAAAAGGTAGAAGGTTTTTTGGGGTTCTCCAGAATTTGAGAACTGTGTATGACACGGAATCCGTTTCGTAAAGAAGCACTATTTGGTGTACGGGCGAAGCATTCAGCAAAAGAATTGTGCTTTAGTGGCAAGGATTGTAACCGAATGCTTCGCCCCTACCGCTACTGCTACTCTATAGACGGATTTGGTATGAAAAGCTCCAACTTCCACTTATAGGAAGCTGGAGCTTTCAAACTGGTATTTATTAATTTGGTAGAGCCAACTCAATGAGGTAATTAGCCGAGCACTTCAAGCTCGATGACATCAAAGGAACTGCCACGCAGAACCGATTCCACCTGCTTACCCCGTAACCGCTGTCCTGTGACTTGCTCCATCACACCCTGAATCGCTCCTAATGTGAAGGTTAGCTTGCGGTCAGAGCCTTGAAGTTCACCCGCCGAGCAAATGGTTTCCCGACAGTAAACCAGGATTTTTTCTCCATCTGCGACAATGTTATCAATAATGCAGAGCCGCGTGCCGTCCCTGCCCAATGCTGCCTGAAGCAGCGAAACAATTTTCTCAGAGTTAATTCCCACTCCTGTCAAACCAAGCTGTTCTGCAAGTTGCTTGCCTCGCTGACGACCTGCAGCAATCAGAGCGATCGCTGCTGCCTTTTCACCGAGCGCATCTTCAGTCCCAGTCACGATTGCTCTAAAACAAATAATGCTGCTAAAGTCACCTAACTCGGTACGCAGTTGATTGACAGCAGGAATTGCAACGCTAGACATAACAAACACCTCAAAAATTTTCAGGACGGACTGTTGAAAGCAACTGTTTTTTGCTTTCATCTGTGTTGCTTGATGCAATTCAAGCAACATACTTGTACTGTTAAAGTACCCATATTGAAAGCAATTATTCTGCTTTCATCTGTGTTGCTTGAATTGCATCAAGCAACATACTTGCACCGTTAGAGTATCGTTACAGTCCTCATGGGAATTAACTTTTGTCACCTTTATCAAAGCTATATATACCAACCCTAAATCGTCTGTAGATGAGTAGGTTGCACAATCAGCAACTTACCCTAATGAATGCCTTTCAAGGCTTATTTAGGATTGCCATACAAGGGAAAATGCAACTCCGTAACCTATTGATGTCAACTAACTAGATAAATGTCAAACAATCCGGACTGGAGATAATTAAGAATTACATCGCTGGCAAAGCAACAGTCCAAACCATTGATTTGGATCAGTCCAAGTTTGGATAGGCTGAAGTCCTTTGGACTCAAGCTCTTGCTGAATTTGAGCGAGGTTAAACTTACGCGAGATTTCACTTAGGATAGTTTCTCCTGATTGAAAGGCGATCGCCACTCCTAAATCTCGCAATTCAACAATTTGCGCCTTCAGGCTGCGTAAGTGCATTTCGATTTGTTGCAGCGATTCGTTATAAAAAGACCAGTGTTCAAATTGAGTCAGGTCAAAGTTTCCGTCAAATTGCTGGTTTAAATGGCTGAGCATATTCAAATTAAAGGCAGCGGTGACACCTTGGCTGTCGTTATAAGCCGCTTCTAGCAGTTCCTTTGGCTTTTGTAGGTCGATGCCTAACAGAAAATATTCACCAGTCTGCAATGCTTGAGTAACCTGTGAGAAGAATACGTCACATTCTTGCGAATTCAGGTTGCCTAGAGTGCTGCCAATGAAGCAAATCATCCGAGTGGGCAGTGGGGCTGGGCTGAGCCGCTCTAGCGCTAGCTCATAGGTGCTAACTAACCCGTGAATTTTGAGGCTGGAATAGTCCGTTAACAGGGTACGGGCGCTGCTTTCAAGAATGCCTGCACTAACGTCAATGGGCAGGTAGCGTAAGGGATATCCCTGCTGCTGGTAGGCATCTAGCAAGAGGCGAGTTTTGCTGCTGCTGCCGCTGCCTAGTTCGACAATTTCGCAGGCTCCAGTCAGTTGGGCGATCGCCCCTGCGTATTCCTGAAAAATGGCGGCTTCTGTGCGAGTCAGGTAATATTCTGGCAAATCGCAAATTTGCTCGAACAATTGAGAGCCGTGATCGTCATAAAAGTAGCGCGGCGGCAAAGATTTTGGCGTTTTGCTCAAGCCCTCAATCACATCCTGCGCTGACTCCAGATCGGTCTGAGCATTGACTGGATCAATCAAGTACTCAATCTGAAGGCGATCCTCTAGGGCGTACTGGGAAGAGGAGCGATCGCCAATTTTGCTTTGAGAAAAACCCGTTGAGCCAGAAGATTTAGGAAATTGCATGAAGCTTTCATAGAATCCATCAGCGGGTAGACCAAGAGCCACACCCGCCCTGCATTTTCCCATCCAATAATGAGAATTGGCTTAGCCTTTAGGATCATTTGTTGCCAAAACCTTCTACATTAGCTCAACCGATCTGCGCTATAAATTTGACGTGCAGGATACGATAGCGATAGTAAGAGCTTAGGCTACGGCAGTTCCCTGGAGTCTTGTTAAGCTGCTGAGTCAAAAAATTAAGCAAACAGTAACGATGACAGATGTAGATTTTGAACTCGATAATCAGGCTGAGGCGCTGCCACTTTTGTCGGACGTGGCTTTGATCCCACAGGCTCCCGAAGGCTTCAAGTCTGGCTTTGTGGGCATCGTGGGACGGCCGAATGTGGGCAAATCTACCCTGATGAACGAATTGGTGGGGCAAAAGATTGCGATTACGTCGCCAGTGGCACAGACGACACGCAATCGCCTCAGAGGAATTTTGACGACCCCTGAGGTGCAAATTATTTTTGTTGATACGCCAGGGATTCACAAGCCCCATCATCAGCTTGGGGAAGTGCTGGTGAGAAATGCCCGAATTGCGATCGATTCGGTAGATGTACTGCTGTTTGTGGTAGACGGAACGGTGGAGGCGGGCGGGGGCGATCGCTTTGTCGTAGATTTGCTCAGCCAATCTAAAACGCCTGTGATCTTGGGGATCAACAAGGCAGACCAGCAGTCTGCTGATGCTGAATCAATCGACCATAGCTACATCCAACTAGCAGAAGCAAACGGTTGGGCAGTGGCAAAATTTTCTGCCCTCACAGGAGACGGGTTAGAAGCTTTGCAAAGTTTGTTGAATGAGCGACTGGAGTTGGGCCCGTACTACTATCCCCCCGATTTAGTCACTGACCAGCCAGAGCGTTTCATCATGGCTGAATTGATTCGGGAGCAAATTCTGCTGCTGACTCGTGAAGAAGTGCCGCATTCAGTGGCGATCGCCATTGACCGCGTAGACGAAGAGCCCGAAATCACCCGCATTCTCGCCACGATCAACGTTGAGCGGCAGTCGCAAAAGGGGATTGTGATCGGCAAGGGCGCAAGTATGTTGAAGGCGATCGGGACGGCGGCCCGTCAGCAAATTCAAAAGCTGGTAATGGGAAAGGTCTACCTGGAGCTATTTGTGCGGGTGCAACCAAAATGGCGACAGTCCCGCACGCGACTTGCAGAATTTGGCTATCGGGTTGAGGAGTAACATCCTCAAGAGCCAGAAAGCCTGCTTACTGACTGAGTAATTGCACCAATTTCTGATTTTGCACATCAGTGCCAATCGTGATCCGCAGCTTGTCCTGGAGTTGGGGTTGGTTAAAGTAGCGGACTAGGATGCCCTGCTCTTTTAACGTCAGGTAAATTTCCTCGGCATTGCCGTGAGGTGGACGCACCAGCAGAAAATTAGCTTGGGAAGGCCCAACCTGGAAGCCTAGCTGCTCCAAGTCTTCTGCCAGTTTTGCGCGGGATGCTTTAACTTTTTCGGCATTGGCAATTTTATGAGGTTGGTCGGCGATCGCCGCCGCACCCACTGCACAGGCGATCGCGTCAACGTTATAGCTATCCTTAACCTTCATCAGTCCGTCCAGTAAAGCTGGGTTGCCAATCCCAAAACCCAATCGCAGACCTGCCAGAGAATATCCCTTGGAAAGGGTTCTGAGAACAATGACGTTATCGTATTTTTCAACCAGTTCCAGTGCGTCTGACTCAGCAAAATCGACGTAGGCTTCATCAATCACCAGTAAGCCAGAAAGCCCTGCTGCTAACTTTTCCAACAGTGCATTAGGAACCAGCGTTCCAGAGGGGCTGTTGGGGGACGCGATGAAGGTAACGGCTCCGTTGGCAGCAATCAACTCCTCAACGGGCAGATCGTACTCCTCGCCGTAGGGCAATTCGACAAACTCGGCATCTTGAATTTGAGTTAGGGTGCGGTACAAAACGTAGGTTGGAGCAGGATAAACGACGCGCCGTTCTGGTTCCGCGCAAGCCCGCAAAATCATCGTTAGCAGGTCATCACTACCATTGCCAACCAAGATCCAGTCGGCAGGAATGCCCAATGCTTTACTCGCTGCTTCCCGAAATGGTTTCGCAGTCGGATCAGGGTAGCGGCGCAGCAACTCGCCACTCAGATCTTGCAACACCTGAAGTGCCGCAGGTGAAGGCGGGTAGGGATTCTCATTCGTGTTGAGCTTGATGATGTTCGATCCCGGTGGCGGCTGTTCTCCCGGTTTGTAGCCCTGCATCGCGTTGATGCGATCGCGGAAAAATTGCATGAGATCTCCCTTGATTGAACGAATTGATTGAATGAAATTGAATTATTGGAGTTGGCGTAATACCTGCCGAACGGTTTCTGACGGTACTTGATCGGTTACTTTGACGGTTCCAATTTGAGTGGGGAGGACAAAGCGAACCCGTCCGGCTTCAACTTTCTTGTCGGTTTGCAGGGTATCTACGATCGCTTCAACATCTAGCTCAGCTGGGATCTGAGTAGGCAGTCCAGTTTTTTGGATTAAGGCATGTTGGCGATCGCTCTCTGCTTGCGTCCACAGCCCCAATTCCACAGCAATCTGTCCGGCTGCGACCATGCCGATCGCAACAGCTTCTCCGTGATTCACCAGACGATATCCAGTCAAGCTTTCAACTGCATGTCCGATCGTGTGACCATAATTCAAAATCGCTCGTAGTCCTGCTTCTTTCTCGTCTTTGCTGACAACGTGTGCCTTTGCCTCACAGGAACGGGTCAAAATCATTTGCAAGAGTTCTAGATCGAGATAGCGCTGTTGATCTAGTCGGGAAGCTTGCTCTAGCTGTTCAAACAACTGAGCGTCCCAGATGATGCCATATTTGATTACCTCTGCCATGCCTGCCCGAAATTCTCTTGCAGGTAGCGTATTTAGCACTTGCGGGTCGATGAGTACCAGGCGCGGCTGATAAAATGCGCCGATCAGGTTTTTGCCCTGGGGATGATTTACACCCGTCTTGCCGCCGATTGAGGCATCAATCATTGCTAGCAAAGAAGTTGGAACCTGGACAAAGTTAATTCCCCTCAGCCAGGTTGCTGCTGCAAAGCCTGCCATATCCCCAACCACTCCACCACCCAACGCCACGATAGTCGAGGAGCGCTCTAGGCGATTTGCTAGAGCCGTGTCATAAATTTTTTGAATTGAGGCGAGAGTTTTGTAGCGTTCGCCTGCTGGAATCGTATGCTGGACGACCTCAAAACCCGCCTGTTCTAAAGAGGCGATCGCCCGTTCTCCATAGCTACGAAAAATGCCGGGATTAGAAATCAGCAGCACCTTTTTTCCTAGCTTCAGCGGCTGCATCCAACTGCCCAAATGGTCTAGCCCACCTGAAACGACGGCAACTTCATACGACCGCTGCGGTAACTCAACTGTGACAACAGATTTCATTGGCTTACCAACCCATAACCCTCGTGCGCTGTATTCTACTCCAGGAAGTGGTTCAATAGTTTTATGAAGCTTTTAAAGGAAAGGTTAAATGTCTGGAGTACTTGCTTACATTCTGCTTTACGGGGCTGCATTTGGGGCGGCGATCGCGCTGTATTTTGGGCTGCGTGCGGTTAAGTTGATTTAGGTTGAATGGATCCGATCAACAGCCTGGAGATTTAACAGCCTTGAGCTGAATTTCAGCTCAAAGCCCAAACCTCAGGTTAATTTCGCCTGTAGGGGCGGTTCACGAACCGCCCCTACGCAATTTATGCTAATTGCTCTAAACCCGCAGCGTTAGCCGAACGGTTCCAGTTTGTTGAGTGGGAGATGTCCAGGTTTGTAGCGATCGCCTCACGGGATCAACGACCTCAGCCGCTTCTATCGTCGATTCCTGATCATTCAGCAGCACTCGCTCGACACGACCATTCCGCAGGCGCAGCTCTAAAACCAGATCTCCGGTAAAACCAGAAGGCAAATTGACAGACTGCAAGTGCTGCTCCAGTGAAGCTAGCTCTGCCTCATCTAATCCTTCTGTATCAACGATTTGAATTTGGGAGGCTGTTGGTGTAGGAATAGGAGACATTGGGCGGAGCGTGAGTGGATCGGGTGCCATTTCATAAGCATCTTGCTGTCCGACTGAAGCCATTGAGCGACTGGGAGCCATTGCACCACCCGGAGCAGAATTGCTCATGGCTGCATCAGCACCGCCAAAAATTCCTTCGTAGCTTACCCCTTCCGGTAGCTCGACGGGAACCTGCACTCGACGGCGTGTGCCGTCTGGGTCTACTCGCACCTCTTCACTAATGGCGACAAAGGCAGTGTATTGCGACAGCAGCCGATACTCTAGGGCTGTATTGGTGACCGCTTCAACGCCTGTTGTGGTTTCGCCGCCAAACATTTGGTTCATCAGATCTTTGATGCGGAATCTGCCCCAGAGTTGGGCGATCGCCTCATTCCCTTCTTCCTCAAAGCTGACTGGAATCGTCTGCTCATAGCGCTGCCCACCTGCTGCCGTTCCAGTAATGTGCAGAGTGCCGCTCATGCCATCAGGCTTACGTCCAAATAGCACCAATGGCTGCTCGGCAAACAGGTCAGGTGCCGCCAAGGGATAGATTTCTGGCGCTTCGCCGTCTCCCTGCCAGCGCACCTCAACGTTGGTCAACACCGGGTTGTTGATTTGTTGAAAAAACTGCTCTGCGACGGCTTCGGTTGGTTCATCCTGACGCACGACCTGCACCGTACCGCGACCAACCTCTGCCAATCGATTCAGCAGAAAACGATTCACCGAACTGCCAACCCCAAAACTATACAGACGGTTGCCAGGACTGAGCCGCCGCTGCACTTCTGCAATCACCTCGTTTTCGTTGCCGATGTAGCCATCGGTCAGGAGTACAACGCTCCGTAACCGTCCGTCTTGGGCTGGGGGAAAGTTCATCACAGCTTGAATTCCGTTGAGCAATTCGGTGCCACCGTTTGCGTCTAGCTGATTGATGTAGGCGATCGCCCTTGCCCGGTTCGCAGCAGTATTCGGTAAAGGGGTAGCGGAGAGTTGCGTAGTGGTATTCGCAAAGTCAATGATCGTAAACGTATCGTCTGGATTCAGCCCGTTGATCATGCGGCGCATTAGCTCTTGCGACTTTGCCAGAGGATCACCCTCCTGCGACCCAGAGGTATCCATCAAAAACACCACATCTTTGGGGACAATCTCATCTGCGTCATACTCCACTGCTGGGATCAAGTAAGCCGCAAAGTGTCCGCCCCGTTCGTCTACTTGATTCAAGACAGTTGCCTGAGTGCGATCGCCCGCAACCCGATATCGCAAAACCAAATCTTTGTTCGGAATCGTATCTTCGCCATCAAGCGTCACCCGCACTGCCTGTCCATTATGGCTAGTACGAATTTGGTGAGACGTAGAATGCACGTCTTGAATCGGTACTCCTGCATCAATGTCTACTGTGACTCCGATGTCATGCCCGGAACGCACTTCTGGTGGCAGCACAGGTGGCGTAATCTGAGAAGCATCGGGCACCTGGTCAGTGTCACCGCTGGGAGCAATCGGCGTACCGGGAATGTAGCGCGGCCCAACCACCATCGGAAAGACAAATTCGTAATCGCCACCCTCAAACTTGAGGCTCTCAGTGTAGCGAATCGTTACGTCAATCTGTTCACCAGGGCGAATGTTTGCCAATGACTGAGTGAAGATATTGTCTCGCTCTTGCTCCAGCAAGCCTGCTGTTTGTCCCTGCTCGATCGCTTGCTGATAAAGTTCCTGGGCTTCCTCCCGCCGCTTAATGTCGCTTCGAATGGTGCGATCGCCAATCTGAATTTCCATATCATCCACTGCCGCCTCGTCCGGCAGCGGAAACACATAAACCGCCTCCAGTGGTTCCTCAAACGGATTCTCAAACGTCTGCGTCATCTCAACCCGCGACACATTCCCGCTGACTTGAGCCTTCACCTCAGTGTGGCGCAACGGAAAAACCTGCTCCTGCCCATCCATCTGGACATACAATCCTCCTGTTACACCATCGGATGCAGCAGGGGACTCTCCTGTCCCTAAGCCGGAACTTGAGTTAGCCGGAGAGGGCGATCGCGTGGGCAATTGGGCGATCGCAAAGTGAGCCAAACTACCCGCTACGCCAACCAGCAGAACCGTCAACGGCAAAACAAAGGAGAGTTTCATAGGAGGAGCTTAGGTGAACGAAGATAGCTCTCACCATGACATCCGTTGAATTGCCTTCCTTCAGGGTTGCGAAAACTGCAACAGAGGAGTGAGGGATAGGGAATGAGGAAATACCTTCTTGCCCTAGCTCCCAGCGCCTCTCATCCTTACTCTCTAACCAACTCCGTATTAATCTCGTTCACCTGTCGGCGCTTTAGCTCAACCGACTCGGAGCGGGGCAGCAGGTTAAATACTTCACGAAACTTGTCGTCGATCCGCTCAAAGGGAATTGTACCTGTCTCGTTCAACACAACCTCCCCCGCCTGATTAAATAACACCGTTTGGGGTACCAGTCCCTTGTAGTAGTAGCCCAGGTCTGTTGGCTCGTAGTGATCTTGAGGGGCGATCGCATCCACAGTCATGGCAATAAAATCAGCCGCCCGACCGTAAAATGAATCAAGCTGGTTGACGACTGCAACAAACTCTTTGCAATCACTGCTGTCATCTACATAGAACACAACCAGCGTTGGCTTATCTCTTTTAAAAGACTCTGCCAGCGTCACTTTGGGCGGAACCAGAGAACCGTTGCCTGCATAGAGCGGAAAAATGTTGCCATCAAAGCGATCGTCCGTCAGACCCGCCCAGGCAGGATTGCCTAGCAGTCCTAATAGTCCAAGCAGCAGCACCAGACTCAGCAACAGCCTGGAAAGCTTTCGACAAAAAGAATTCATCACAAAACGTCTTTGCAAAAAACCGTCCCAAACCAAAAACTTATCCCCTCAATGTTAAACCTTAGGGTGTGCTTTAAAACTGCTTTAGAAGTTGATTCGCTAGATGCTTCATGCCCAGTTAACCAACTTCTAAGACAGACGTGCCTTTGGCAGTTAGCCTTGCCAAGCCTTATTGCTACTGAGCAGGCGACGGAGCAGGCGACTCAGTCGCAGCGGGTGCTTCAACTTCTTTAAAGCCTTGGATAACCTGCTGAAGTTCAGGTTTGTTACGCTCAAAGCTAGAGGGCAACGTCCAGGCCAAAATCTGGTGATACTTCGTTGGAGTTTCAACCGTGGTGTGTAAATATGCTACGTTAATTCCCTCGATGGTTCCCTGAATCTCGTACTGTACGGCTGGGTTACTTCCTACGGTCGTTACATCAGTCGGTCCAGTAATTTCAGGATCGGTTAAGCTCTCAACGAGTAACCCACGTGTAATTTCTGAATGCTGCTCAATGGTTAGATTCTCAAAATCTGCCTTGTTTTCGGATAAAACGATCACGTATTCTTCACTGCCTCGCTTAGAAGCTTGAATCTCGGCTGACTCATGAAGTTCCCGATCTTCTACCCAACCGTTGAGCAGGGTAAGTTGGCTCTGACCATCCAAACCAACAAGAACATTACCCGCATCCTCAGGACTAGCAGCTTCAGTAGGTTCCGTCGGAACTGTAGCTCCCTCAGGATTAGCAGAATCGGTATTTGCGTTGGGGGTGCAGCCTCCCAAAACCAGGGCAGTAAGGAGTAAAACTGGGGTAAAGGTTTTAATAAACATAGGCACGTTAACCTTCTCGTGTCGAAGTCGATACTAAATGGCTTGCATTTCGCAACCGTTAAATCCGGATTGCCTGGGAATAATGTTTATGGATGAGATGTTTTCTAAGCAGCCTAGTCATCCCTCACAAGCTTAGCCGCAGATAGGTTAAGTGGCACGAGAAATATGGCTATTCTCAATAGCTTAAAAATCAATTTTGAATCTCTTAGCTATCAGTCATTAGTCATTTGGGGATGATGACTCCCAATGACCAATGACTGATAACCAATTTAGATATTTGATTAGATATCCAGATCAGTTAGGTTCAGCTTTGAGCCGTAGGTTTCGATGAACTCACGTCGAGGGGCAACGCGATCGCCCATTAGCACCGTGAAGATCCGATCTGCCTCAGCTGCATCCTCAATTTCGACTCGCTTTAACGTCCGGGTTTCAGGATTCATTGTAGTGTCCCAAAGCTGCTGGGGCATCATTTCTCCCAAACCTTTAAATCGCTGAATCGTGTAGTTAGCGTTAGCGGGAAACTGTGATGTGATCTGGTTAAGTTCGCGCTCGCTATAGCAGTACTGATGCTGCCGTCCTCGTTCTACTTTATAAAGAGGAGGGCAGGCAATGTACACATAGCCCTGATCGACCATCGATCGCTGATAGCGGTAGAAGAAGGTCAATAGCAGTGTCCGAATGTGAGCGCCATCTACGTCAGCGTCAGTCATGACAACAATACGGTGATAGCGTAACTGTGATGGGTCAAACTCCTCACCTTTGATACCCAGACCTAATGCGGTAATCAGCGCCTGAATCTCGGTGTTTTTGTAGATCTTGGCATCGTCAGTTTTCTCAATGTTGAGGATTTTGCCTCGCAGCGGCAGGATTGCTTGGAAGCGGCGATCGCGTCCTTGCTTAGCGCTACCTCCCGCAGAGTCTCCCTCCACGATGAAGATTTCTGACTCTGCTGGGTCACGAGAGCTACAGTCTGCCAGCTTGCCGGGCAGCGTTGACGACTCCAGTACAGATTTGCGGCGCACTAGTTCTCGCGCCCGTCGGGCAGCTTCTGCCGCGTTAAAGGCTTGAATCGCCTTTTCAAGGATCGCATCAGCAACGCTAGGACGAAACTCTAGATATTCGGTTAGCGCCTCACCCACTAGGGAATCTACGATTCCTCGAACTTCGGTGTTGCCGAGTTTAGTCTTGGTTTGTCCTTCAAATTCAGGATCAGGTACTTTAACCGAAATGACGCCCGTCAGTCCTTCACGGATGTTTTCCCCTGCCAGGTTAGAGTCACTTTCCTTGAGCTTGTTGCGCTTGCGGGCGATGGAATTCATCGTCCGGGTTAGCACTGCCTTCAGTCCTTCCAGGTGAGTACCACCATCAATGGTGCGAATGTTGTTGGCAAAGCCCAGCAGGTTATCAGTGTAAGCATCTACACACCATTGAAGTGCCACCTCAACCTGCACGTTGTTGCGCTCACCCTGAACAAACACCACTTCATCATGCAAGGGCTGTTTGTCTTTGTTGATGTAGCTAATGTATTCACGAATGCCACCAGCGTAGTGATATTTGTCAATACGCGGCTGGTCGCTCTTGAGCAGTTCCAGGCGATAGTCAGTAAAAGTAATCTCAACTCCAGCGTTTAAGTAAGCCAGCTCCCGCAGGCGACTTGCCAGCGTAGCGTAGTCAAACTCAATACCCGTCGTCGCAAAGATTTGAGAATCTGGCTTAAAGGAAATCGAAGTCCCTGTCCGCGCGTCAGGGCTCGGCTGAATGGACAGACCACCGATAGGTATACCCCGTTCAAACCGCTGGACGTGCACCTTGTTGTCTCGCCAAACGGTTGCTTCAACCCACTCTGACAGGGCATTGACGACTGAGATACCAACCCCGTGCAAACCACCCGAAACTTTGTAGCCACCACCGCCAAACTTTCCGCCTGCGTGTAGCACCGTCATTACGGTCTCTAAAGCAGACTTGCCGGTTCGGGGATGCACATCTGTCGGAATTCCGCGTCCGTCATCTGTAACGGTGACAGAGCCATCTTCATTCAGGCTGACCTGAATGTACTTGCAATAACCCGCTAAAGCTTCATCAACCGAGTTGTCAACAACTTCGTAAACTAGGTGATGGAGTCCACGTGGGCCTGTGCTACCGATATACATGCCCGGACGTTTGCGGACAGGCTCCAATCCTTCAAGGACTTGGATTTGGTCAGCACCATAATTGGTTGTCATGTATGAAGCGCTCCCATAATTCGGTTTGAAGCCATCTATGCTTCAGAACACCAAAACCTATCAAAATTATAACACAAAAGGGTTTGAAGCGATTTTAGAGCGGTTTGAAGTGAAAAATAAAGCAGGGATCGATCGAGCCCAATTCCGACAGAATTTTGATGACATTCAGCAACCTGCAGATGTTGATAGTTTAACCTGCAGGAATAGTAACTTTGTACTACCATCGGCTATTCCTATTCTAATTGTTATTTGTGGAGCAACGGCAACTGGAAAGTCGGGATTGGCAATCGCCCTCTCCCAGCGGCTCCAGTCTGCCATTCTCAGCGCTGACTCGCGTCAGGTTTACCGTGAGTTTGACATTGGCACCGCAAAACCAACCTCCGCTGAGCAACAGCAAGCCCCCCATCATCTTATAAATATCTGTGACCCCACCGAAACGCTAACGCTAGCAGACTATCAGCAGCAGGCGCAGCAGATCATAAGTAAGTTTCACCAATTGGGCGATCGTTTCTCTATTCCACTGTTAGTTGGCGGAACCGGACTTTATATTCGTGCAATTACGCAAGGTTTGCAGATTCCTAGAGTACCCCCACAAGCGAAATTGCGATCGCAGCTTCAAGCACTAGGACAACCTCAGTGCTACGCCTTTCTAAAACAAATTGATCCCGTCTCTGCCCAAAAAATTCACTTAAATGATGCCGTCCGAACGCTGCGTGCTCTGGAAGTGTACTACACCACCGGAAAACCCATTTCTCAGCAGCAGGGAGAACATCCACCGAGTTACCCAATTCTGCAAATCGGGTTGGATTGTGTCACGTTGGATCGACTAGCTCAACGCATTGAGCAACGCACGCAGCAAATGCTTGACGCTGGCTTGATTGCTGAAGTCACACAGCTTTGTCAGAAGTATGGATATGACCTGCCTCTGCTCAACACATTGGGCTACCAAGAAGTAAAGCAGTATTTAACCGGAGACATTTCTCTACAAGCTGCAAAAGAGCAAATCGTTCTGCATACCCGCCAGTTTGCCAAACGCCAGCGCACCTGGTTTCATGGCGATCGCCAAATTGAATGGTTTGATGCTGACTCTCCCCACCTAGTTGATCAAGTGTGGGAAAGGATTCAGGCATTCCTCCAAACCTGCGAGGCAAGAACCTGAGCTTAATATACGCTTGAGTAAAAGGTGAGCTAATCCCAAAATTATGACTGCCTTAACTTTAAAGCTTGATTCTGTTGTGAGGCTTACTGATGAGCAGTTCTACCAACTCTGTCAGGACAACCCTGAACTGAGATTGGAACGCGCCGCAACCGGAGAACTGATCGTTACGTCCCCAACGGGAGGAGAAACAGGGAAACAAAACTTTGATCTTGTGATTGCGCTTGGAGTTTGGAATCGGCAAACCGGGCTTGGAGTTGGATTTGATTCATCAACGGGGTTTAGGCTGCCGAATGGAAGCGATCGCTCCCCCGATGTTGCCTGGATTCCCCAAGCCAAATGGGATGCTCTAACCTCAGCACAGCGAAAACGATTCCTGCCGCTCTGTCCAGACTTTTTAGTTGAGCTACTCTCTCCCTCAGACAGTTGGGAAGCCGGTGAAGCAAAGATGCAGGAATATCAGGACAACGGCAATCGGTTAGGCTGGTTGATTGACCCAGAATCACGCAAGGTTGCAATTTACCGTTTAGGGCAAGCCGTTGAAATCTTGGAGTCTCCAGATGCTTTATCAGGTGAAGATGTGCTGCCAGGATTTGTGCTAAATCTTCAAACCATCTGGTAGTTCCGTCCAAAAGCTTGTCCTTAAATCTGCAAACCCATTCATTGAATTTCTTAACCCGTTTGTTGAATTCACATACTCGTTCATTGAATTTGCAAACCTGCTCATCGAATTCGTATACTTGCTTTCTGAATTTGCAAACGCGTTTGTTGAATTTGCACCCGCATTCAGAAAGTTTTGATGATAAATATCAACTACTCCTGAGAATTAACAGCATCAATCATCAGGCGAAGCGTCTCTACTCTCACTGAATCGCTTTGTTGCTCAAACAGTTCAGCAGCCTGCTCATAGTCTCTGCAAGACGCTTGACGGTCGCCCATGAGTCTAAAAATATTGCCACGTATAGCCCATGAGTCAGCCATGTCAGGGTATAGGTCGGTTGCTCTGGTAGCTTCAGCGATCGCCTCTGAATAACGTTTCTCCTGTGCGAAGGCAGCACTCCTTAGCAGAATCTGTTGAACTTCTGGCATATCTTCAAATGCAACCTCATCCTCATCAGGAGTCTGCTCTTGTAGATTTTTCTCAGCCAACGACTGCTTTTGCAGTCCTAAATATAGTTTCTGCCGCTCACAAACTCCAGCTTGAACAGAATCACCTTGTGCTTGAAACGCTTCTTGAGCTTTTCCAGCACTTTCAATTGCCCCTTCCAAATCACCTAGCTGATCTTGAATATCTGCGCGAAGGGCATACGCTTCTGCATAGTGAGGAGCAAGTTGAATTGCCCGATTTAATTCAGCAAGAGCCGTTGTTAATCTATCTGGATGAGCAAGCCCTCTAACAACAGAGGCTACTTTTGCACGTGCATCTAGATACAAATAGATCGCTTCGGCATTCCCTAAATTTTCTGATTCTGCTGACTCCATAGAACCTTGGAAATTTTAAGTTCTAGTCTAAAGCTAAGTACACAGCGATCACCCTAAATTTAGCAACAAGCCTAACCCGCAAAAGTTGGTCAATCTGAGTTGGGAGTGTCAAGATCAAAGAAGGACTTAGGATTGCTCTGAAACTTCTATGCCAGACCTTCAGGTTTCGATTGCTCAGCACTACCACGAGCGCACCAAGTACGACCCAGCGACGATTCAAGAGAAATCTCAAGGGTTGGACTGGGACAAACAGCCGATTCCGTTCAAGGAATATAAGATTGGGGCAACCTATGACCTCAAGCCTTACCTGACGGAAGTGGAAGCCTCTCCTAGCGATTTTGCGGATAGCTGGGAGCGATTGTCTCGGCTGCTATTTTGCAGCTATGGGCTGACGCTAAAGATGATGACTCGCTATGGCGATCCGGTCTATCTCAGGGCTGCACCATCAGCCGGAGGGCTATATCCGGCTGAGGTCTATCTGATTTCACGCGGGACACCACTGCTGCCTGCAGGGCTTTACAGCTATCAGCCACAGTCTCATTCGCTGATTCGCTTTTGGGACAGTGAGGTCTGGGAAGATTTGCAGAAAGCCTGTTTCTGGCATCCGACTTTAGAAAATACGCAACTGGCACTGGTGGTCTCGGCGGTGTTTTTCCGTTCGGCATGGCGCTATCAGGATCGAGCCTATCGCCGAATTTTTCTCGATACTGGACACCTCTTGGGCAATGTAGAATTGGCGGGAGCAATCAATGATTACCGTCCTCACCTGATTGGTGGCTTTGCCGATGAAGCAATCAATGAACTGCTTTACCTTGATCCAGAGCAGGAGGGGGCGATCGCCATCATTGCTTTAGCAGATCTGCTTGACGTACAGCAAAATCTACCGCTGGCGCAAGCTGCTCTACCCTCTGCAACGCAGATCAAATATCCCAAAATTCCAGATGGAGAACTGCTGAACTACTTCCATCGTGCTACCCAGATTGGTGTTGCTCAAAGTTCTCCTTTTCCCACTGGCACCAGACCTGAAGCGGAGTCCGTCCTGGTCGCTGAGCCTGCGGAAGACAAGTACAACTTTCCGTTTTGCCTGAAAGTTTCTACCGTTGCCCCTTCGATCTTTTGGGGCGAAAACTTGTCGGCACTGGAAAGCACTATTCTCAAGCGCCGTTCAACTCGCGCCTACAGTGGTGAACCGCTTACCTTGGATGAACTTAAGGCGCTGCTTGACTTTACCTATCAGCCGCATCATTACATTGACCAAAGTTTAGATCGATCGCCTGACTACTTTGACCTGAATTTAATTGAAACCTTCATTGCCGTCTCTGGCGTTGAAGGATTGGAGGAAGGCTGCTATTACTACGCTCCTAAGGCTCAAGAACTCAGGCAAATCCGCTTTAAGAATTTCCGACGAGAGCTACACTTCCTCTGTCTAGGTCAAAACCTGGGACGCGATGCTGGAGCGGTGCTGTTTCACACGGCTGATCTGAAGCAGGCTGTAGCAGCGTATGGCGATCGCGCCTACCGTTATCTGCACATGGATGCCGGACATCTGGGACAGCGGCTCAATTTGGCTGCCATTCACCTCAACCTGGGCGTGAGCGGCATTGGCGGCTTCTTTGATAACGAAGTAAACGAAGTTTTGGGCATTCCTACTGACGAAGCAGTTCTCTACATTACAACTTTGGGACGACCAGCGTGAGAGGAGTAAGGGACATAAGTTCTTTCCAAATGCAACGGTGCTATGGAATTACTGCTAATTGGGGGCGATCGCATCACTCACGGTCTCGATCATCCTCGCCGTCCTTTCCAGCACGACGTTCACATCAAACCTAAAACTCACTTAGCAGATATCATCAAAGACCCTACCATTACTGTTGTTTCTTGGCATCATCAGGCAGTAAAAAACATTTCTCCAGCATGGCGAGTTTCAGCCCAAGCAGACGATGGACTGATCGAAGCAATAGAACACCAGGAACATCCCTGGATGTTAGGTGTGCAGTGGCACCCGGAAATGTCGCCGCAATGGGCACCCCATCCCCGACTGTTTCAAGCATTAGTGGATGCTGGACAGGCTAGGAAACCTTTGCGCCAGCGTGTATAGCGATCGCTCCCATTCCATTTACAGAGAGAATAATTTGCTTGTGACGATCAACAGTAACAGTTGCGTTTGCTCCTGTTGCAGTACAGCCTGTTCCCTCGGCATCTAACTCACCTTCCATTACATTGCAATAGGTACCTGGAGCCAGGTCAGTTTGAAAAGTGTGGTTTAACGGAGTGGACTCCCGATTAATTACAACAAATCCTTTATTTCCACGACTAAAAGCAATCTGATTTGCCCCATTGCTCCACCAGTGAGTGAGTGGCTCGGCTGAGGTGTGATTGCGGAAGCTCACCATGTTGGCGATCGCCTGCCAGCGATGTTCACACTGCCACTCCTCAAAACAACTCACTTCACCATTGTGATAAACACTGTGTGTATTGCCATCTGCATCAGCAGGCGGTCCCTGCTCGGAATTTGAGAACTTATAGCTCGACATCAAATCTGGGTAGCCATAGGGATGCGCCAGCATAAACACATTCGCTAGTTCATAAAGCTTGCCGTTCTTGTAAGTCAGGTAGGTGCCGCCGCCGCCATGTCCCCGCTGCTTGTCATGGTTATCAATAAATACGATCGCCTTATCACTTGGTGCTAATCCCCACTCCTCACCCAAAGTGTCCAGTTGCGATAGGCTTTGTCCTTCCAATCCCAAAAACTTTGCGCCTACTAGACGACCATATTCAAACTCATACACATCGCCGTGACTATAATATTCAGACTTACGAACTGCTTCAGTTCCCGGATCAATTACCTCTTGCAGAATGTAGGGTTGAGCAGTCACAGACTGTTGCACCAAGCTTAAAATTGCTCCTAACTCTTTGGTGTTGATGTGTTTGGCAGCATCAATCCGAAATCCAGCCACACCAAGATTCACCAAATCAATCAGGTACTCAGCAATGCGGCTGCGAACATAGCTTGAGCTAGTCTTGAGATCTGGCAACCCGGAAAGTTCGCAGTTTGTCACCTGTTCGTGATTACGATAATCCTGAATGTTTTGCCGGCAAGAGTGGAAATCGCGAGATTCATACAGCCCTGGATAATGATATTTGGTGAAGGTTGAACCTGCACTTCCCTTGCCGCTGAGTTCACCAGACATGTGATTGATCACCGCGTCGGCATATACGTCCACGCCTGCGGCTCGGCAGCGTTCAACCATGTTGGTGAATTGAGTGCGATCGCCACTGCGACTCTTAATCTGGTAACTGACAGGCTGATAGCGTTGCCACCAAGGGTAACCCTGCTTAGCAATCACTGCATGTTCATTGGGAGGCGAAATCTGAACGGCTGCGAATCCCCTTGGTCCTAAAAAGCTCTCACATTCCTGTGCTACATCTTCCCATTTCCATTCAAACAGATGCACAAAGGCAGTTCGGGGTACTATAGCTTCCTCCACTGAATCTGTATCAATCCGCCAAACCGAGCCGATCAGTGGTATCACCAAAAAAATTAGAAACAGCAAGCCATAGACAAACTTCCGCAACATGATATGCACCCACGACCCTAGATAAGTCTTGTTCAAACTAAATTAACTTGTTCTGAGAATGCCCTTCACCCAAACAAAATGAACAAAGCCGCAGTTCTACTGAGGCGATCGCTTAGCATCCCTGCACACCAATCACAGGAATTTCAATTTCTTGTCCAGCCTGCTCAATGTGAACAATGCCATCTTCAATGGCGATCGCTTCTACATCTGCCCGTTGTTCTGCAAATCTGCCTTCTAACCCAACCTGAATCTCACCCTCCAGGCTCTCAAATGTTTGGTAAAACTGCGTGCTGGGTTGCTCCTGCGGATAAGCAGACAGTCCCTCAAACCGAACAATCTCCCCGTCAATCTTCATCCACATTGAAACAGGCTCCCCCAAAGTAGCTACCAAGATGAAGTTAGGCTGATCAGGACTATCTGGCTTCCACACTGCTAGTCCACACCCATATATGTCATCGCTCTCTACTTCTTCTAAGGTAAATTCCTCAACCTCGAAGTTGATCGCTGCTGGTGACTCAGTCACGGTCGGATCAGGAGAACTAACTGGAGAATCCGCAACTTGAACTTGTGGGGTAGTACTATTCTCCGATTTGGTAGTTGGGGACTGAGAGTTACATGCTGTAGCTAGACTGAGCAGCAACAAGACATGGAGAAGACAAAGCACATTTTTCATAGCAAGAATTTGGGCGATCGCCTTTTCAACTATAAACGGGCGATCGCCCCTCACCTCAAGCTACTACACACTCAAAAACGCTAGTTGGTACAGGCACAGCTACACCCTCTTCTCTCAAACCCTCTAGATGAAATTAAATTGCATCAACAATCAATTCTTTGACTTCCTCCAGGGTTTCTCCAACCGCTACACAATCCGGTGAATTGGTAGCATAAGCACCGTATCTAGTTTCTCCCTTCTCAATTACAGAATGGGCATTTTTCTCAAACTACTTGTGGGATGGGCATCTTGCCCGTCCAAGTCTAAGCAAGCAGATGCTATTTCACAACAAACCAGATGGATAGGAAGCCTGCTCCAATTAGATTCTGGACTGAAGTGCTCACTCGAGCGGGCAAGATGCCCACTCCACAGGAGCTTTGAATAGGACGTTTATTTTACGGAAAGCTGTATCAGACGTAAAAATTTTCTGAAGAAATTTGCCAGAAGAATGGGTAGCCTTCTGGAATTTCTGATAGTCCAGCCTTCACTGGATTTTGTTTAATGTATTCAGGACTTACGCAGATGTACTAAATGTGGTGGTCAGCTTAGCCCAATTTCATAGCAAGAGTGGGTGATTTGAGTTGCCCAATCAAATAGTGGGATAACAGTCTGCTCTTGAG